>JASEGX010000025.1 GCA_030017815.1 Thermodesulfobacteriota bacterium
ATCGTGATTTAATCAATTTTTAGACCATGTAAACACTTTTGAACGTTACCAATAAATTAACTCTTTCATAAGAAAGAACAAGAATAAACAACAGATAAGCTGAACGCTGAGAGCTGACGGCTGACTGCTCCATCCGGAAATCTTTAGTTTCCGGATGGAAACTAAATAACCAGCGAGCATCATGAGGGCGTTTAAACGTTGGAACTTTAGAAAGTTAGAACCGTAAAACCTTCTTCCAGATACCGGGCTATACCGGGATGGCCGTTCATTTCGTCGAGAAGCCTGAGACCCTGCTGCTTGGCCGCCTCCTGTGCACCGGTCATGGCCGAACAGGCCTTGCACACCCCGTCAATCAGCCCCTCCTCTTTTACTTTCTTAAAAAGGCCGGCAAAGGGTTTCTGCTCATCCATCAGGTCTTTTACAAACCGGGTGGCCTTGGTTTCGATTATTATTTTTGCCTCATATCCTCGCTTTTTCATGTCTATGGCGTTCATCATGATATGGGCGAACACGCCTAAATCCTCGCTAAAGGCAAACAGGGCTATCTTTTTCATATACTATTATTCCCCCTTTCCTTTGAAGATTCTTAACGTCCATGTCATGTTAATAAAATTCTGGCATGATTTATCCAGGGAAGGCAAGAGAAATATACCGCAGGCAAGGCGGCTAACGTAACAAATAGCCGGAGGTCATATTTATTTTGCGTGTTTTTATCGTTTTGACGGCGTCTTATCTGAAGCACGACCAGTGTTTCTTATGCACCTCCTTAGCCCGCTTGATAATCACAGGGGCCCTGTCTTCGCTAGGGGGCACAAAATCCTGGCCCAGGATGCTTGTCCCGGAAAGTTCATCTAACACGGCCCGAACCGATTCCTTCTGTCCCATCACGTTATATCCGCCTTCTAAGACCAGGAGAAGACGTCCCTCGCAGCAGGTCTCAGCAATGTCCATGAGTATCCGGGTAAGCCCGGCAAAACCTTTTTCTGTAACCTGCATAGTCCCGAGGGGGTCCTTGTAGTAAATATCAAATCCGGCCGAAACCAGCACTATCTCCGGCTTATATTCCAGGGCCACCGGCCGCAGGATATTCTGAAAGATAGCCATATACTCGCCTTCGTCCTGACCGCCGGGAAGGGGTACGTTCACCGTATAGCCCTCACCCGCGCCTGAACCGATTTCAGGGAAATTCCCCGTGCCCGGATAGTAAGGAAATTGATGGGTGGAAAAGTAGAGCACGTCCGGGCGGTCATAAAAGGAATGCTGTGTGCCATTACCATGATGGATATCCCAATCTACAATTAATATCCTCTTTAGCCCATAGCGGTTGATAAGATAATGCGCACCCAGGGCTATATTGTTAAACAGGCAAAAACCCATGGCCTGGTCTGCCTCGGCATGGTGTCCCGGAGGCCGCACCAGGGCAAAACCATTGGTGATCTTTTTATCAAAAAGGGTATCGATAAGGGAAAAAACGCCTCCCACGGCCAGAAGGGCCACATCGTATGATGTCTCAGAGGTACGGGTATCGGGATCAAGGTAGGAAGACGCCTTGCCGGCCGTAGCGGCTATACGTTCGATATGTCCGTTGCTGTGGTTCCAGGAAAGTTCTTCGCGGGTGGCCTGGCGTGGTTCGACCTTAACGAATTTATTTTTAAAATTAGGCTCTGCAAAGAGTTCATAAATAGCCCGCAGACGCTCCGGGCTCTCCACGTGATAAGAACCGGGGTCGTGCCCCATGTATTTATTATCGACTACCACGCCTGTCCTTATGGAAGCTTCGGACATCTTTGTTCTCCTTCAGATTGAAACGCAGATTTTCGCTGATTTTCAGAGAAAAATAATTTATATTTTAGAGGCTCTTGCAAAAGTAGTCACACCGGTGAAAACCGGTGTCCAGGAGTGTCTTAATCTGGTCGGAGTTACTGGATTCCGGCTGGAGTTTACCCCGTACCGCGATACGGGGCCGGAATGACGACAATCCGATCATAAGAGTTTCGCAAGAGGCTCCTTAGTCCGCCTATATTTGTGCATTATATCATTTAGCGATGACGGATCAACATAAAGAATCAAAAAGAGAGACCGTAAAACAGATTTCAGCCGGGGGAGTGCTCTTTCGTGAATCCGGCGGCCGTATAGAGATAGCGCTTATCGCTACCAGGGACGGCAGGGTTTGGGGTCTGCCCAAAGGGCTGGTGGAAGAAGGCGAAAACATAGCCCGCACCGCCCACCGTGAGGTAGAGGAAGAGACCGGTCTTACCGGTAAGATAATCAAAAAAATCGACTCCATTCATTATTGGTATTCCCACAAAGAAGGGGACAGGACCACTCATTATTTTAAAATAGTCTATTTTTTTCTCATGAAGCTGATCGGTGGAGACACAGCCCGGCACGACCACGAAGTGGACGAGGTTCGCTGGTTCCCCATAGAAGAAGCCCTGAAGAAAGCGACCTATCCGGGAGAGCAGAATATTATTCGCAAGGCCGGAGAACTCCTCCGGAAACAGAAGGAGACGCCCGGCTCATATTAAAACCCTTGACAGATGGCCCGTTATGCCTTATTAATGCATGGCAACGCGGGCATAGCTCAGTTGGTAGAGTACAAGCTTCCCAAGCTTGGTGTCGCGGGTTCGAATCCCGTTGCCCGCTCCATCCCTTATTGAGGTTGCTTTAACCCTGAGTAATAAGGGTTGAGTGCCTACTTCGATTAGTGGATTTGAATTGATATTTTTTACCGACAATTTTTAGTAAGAAAATCAGTTTAAAGTCACTGGGTGAAAGAGCGAAGTGGGCTATATGCCCGCTTTTTTTATTTTTGAGCCATGATTGTATCGCCAGAGGAAGTAAAGAGGATTGTAGAGGAGGTTACGGCTATCGCCGAACCCCTTCTTGATGCGGAAGGCATGGAATTAGTGGATATTGAGTATCGCAAGGAACAGGTGGGATGGGTCTTGAGGCTGTTTATAGACAAGGAGCAGGGGATTACCCTGGATGACTGTACTACCATAAGTCGTGAATTGGGAAATCTGCTGGACGTAAAAGATTCGGTGCCCCATTCTTATCATTTAGAGATTTCGTCTCCAGGCCTGAACAGGCCTCTTAAGAAAGAAAAAGATCTTCTTCGGTTCAGGGGTAAAAAAGTTAGAATAAAAACCGCCCACCCGATCGGTAATCGCAAGAATTTTGTCGGTATCTTGTCGGATTATAAGGATGGTACTATTTATGTGAGCATAGACCAGGAGTCATTTGCCATACCTTATAAAGAAGTAGTAAGGGCGAATTTAGAGTGTGAATTCTGATTATTAACCAACGGAGCACATGGGTATGATTTCCGAACTGAAACATGTTATTGACCAGATAAGTAAAGACAAAGGCATTGATCGGGCCATACTTATCGAAGCCCTGGAAGAGGCTATCAAGTCTGCGGCCAAGAAAAAGTACGGACAACGCCGTGACTTGGAGGTCAGTTTCAACGAAGAACTGGGCGAGGTAGAGGTTTTTCAATTCCGTGAGGTGGTGGAGAAGGTAACGGACGAACAGACCCAGATACCTCTTGAGGAAGGACGAAAGCTGGACGCGGGGTGTCAAATCGGTGACAGCCTGGGGACGAAGATGGACACCAGCGGGTTTGGCCGTATAGCTGCTCAGGCTGCCAAACAGGTCATTATTCAGAGGATGAAAGATGCCGAGCAGGATGTTATTTATGATGATTTCAGAAACCGTAAGAGTGAGATAGTGAACGGAATTGTACAACGTTTTGAGAAAGGGAACGTCATTGTCAATCTTGGTCGTACAGACGCTGTATTGCCGGTTGAAGAACAGATAAGTCGCGAGAATTATCGCCGTGGTGATCGCGTAAGGACCATAATAATAGATGTTCGCAAACATAGCGCTAAGGAGCCGCAGGTTGTTCTTTCGCGCACGCATCCTTTATTTTTGTCCAGACTTTTTGAGATGGAAGTCCCTGAGATTAGTGAGTCTATAGTGCAGATTATGGGTGTGGCCCGTGAGCCGGGCAGCAGAGCAAAGATCGCCGTGGTCTCTAATGATTCCGACGTTGATCCGGTAGGGGCATGCGTTGGTATGAGGGGTTCGCGGGTACAGAATGTGGTGCAAGAGTTGAAGGGAGAACGGATTGATATTGTTCCATGGAATGCAGACATAGCAAAATATGTATGTAACGCCCTGTCGCCGGCCGAGGTTACGCGTGTGATTATGGATGAGAGCAACAAATCCATGGAGGTTGTTGTCGCAGATGATCAGCTTTCACTGGCTATCGGTAAGCAGGGGCAGAACGTACGCCTGGCTTCCCGCCTGGTAGGGTGGAAAATTGATGTAAAAGGTGAGAGCAAGTACGCAAAGATGATGCACGAAGGATATCAGTCATTAATTAAGATTCAAGGGGTAGGAGAAGGCATCGCTGACGCCCTCTTTGAAAGGGGCGTTACCTCAGTCGATGAACTTTCAAATGCCACTATAGAAGAGCTTCTTCAACTGGAAGGCATGACCGAACAACAGGCACAGGAAATCATCCGGGCCGCCCGGGAATATGTTTCGGCGCGTCCTGCCGAAGAGGCTGTTTTAAAAGAGGAAGAAGGGGAGTAATAATTATTGTCTGCTAATCGTATACGAACGTGTATAGGATGTCGCATCAAAAAAAATAAACATCTGATGCGGCGAATGGTTCTTGACGATAGAGGGGTATTTCTTTTTGATGAAAAACAACGACTGCCTGGCAGAGGGGGCTATGTTTGTTTTGATGACCAGTGTGTAGCCCTGGCGTTGAAGAGGAGAGACCTTTCCAGGATTTTTAAAAATCCGGTTAAGGGCGTTAATTTGGGGAGTTTATGCGCTCGGGTGGAGGTGATGACCGCATGTCAAAAATAAGAATTTACGAGTTGGCCAAGGAACTGCGAATGGATAACAAGCAACTCCTGGCACAAGTTAAAGAGATGGGATATGACGTCAAAAGCCATATGAGTGTTTTAGAAGAGGGCGATGTCCAAAGGATAAAAGATATAATTACAGGAGTGCGGGCGGAGGTAGTGGTAGATGAGCGCGTACGTCCGAATGTTATTCGTAGGCGCACCAAAGTGGTACAGGCTGAACCTGAGCCGGAACAAAAGACAGCGGCCGAAGCGCCGCCGGAAGTAGCAGATGAAACTTCACCCCGGTCTCCTGTAGAAAAGGTTGCGGCAGAGGAACAAGAAGCTGCCAGGGAAGAAGAGTCGCCGCCAGTCTCTGCCGAGTCTGTTCAGGAAGCGCCTGCGCCGACGCAGAGACCGAAAAAAGAATACGTGCGGATCATTCACAGGCCGGATGTAGTAAAACCAGCCAAACCCGAAGAACAGAGAAAAAGAGAACCGATCCGGGAAACAGCTAAGCCTGCTCCGGTTGTGAAAAAGCCCCCGGTCAAACCTGTTGCCGGGGCGGTTACTGAAGCGGAAAGGCCGGAACCGGCGCCGAAAGAAGCCGCAAGAAAGAAACAGGGCAAAAAACTGGTTGAAGTTGTGCCGGAACATATTGAACAGCGTAAAAAAAGTGTGTTGCGGCGCCGGGAAATCATCGAGAAAAGCCAGCTTTATGACCGCGCAGGTGGAGAAGCGAGGCTACGTCTCAGGAAGTCGGAGAGGTTTGCTGCAAAGAAGAAACAGACGACCGAAGTTACCATTCCCAAACCCATCAAACGGCGCATTAAGGTTGATGATACCATTCTGGTCGGTGAGCTGGCCAAGCGGATGGGTATTAAAGGGAATGAGGTTATTAAGAAGCTCATGCAGCTTGGTGTCATGGTAACTATCAATCAGGTCATCGACTTTGACGCCGCAGCACTGGTGGGTACTGAATTTGGCTATGAAATAGAGAAGGCGTCGTTTGAAGAAACTGATTTGCTGCAAATTAAGGAGGGATCAGAAGATGATCTCGCGGCCAGGCCTCCGGTGGTCACCATCATGGGCCATGTCGATCATGGTAAAACCTCTCTACTAGATGCCATCCGCCATACAAATGTTACGGCTGGTGAGGCTGGGGGTATAACGCAACATATCGGCGCCTATCACGTCAACATCGACGGACGGGACATTGTTTTTCTGGATACACCAGGGCATGAGGCGTTTACCGCTATGCGCGCGCGGGGCGCTAAGGTCACAGATGTGGTAGTTTTAGTAGTGGCGGCAGACGACGGCGTTATGGAGCAGACGAAAGAAGCTGTAAACCATGCCCGGGCGGCTGAAGTTCCTATAATAGTGGCTGTAAACAAGATTGATAAGCCTGAGGCCAACCCCGAACGGGTAAAACGTGAACTGGCTGAGCTGGGCCTGCTCCCCGAGGATTGGGGGGGACAGGCTATATTTGCTGAAGTCTCGGCAAAACAAAAAAAAGGAATAAAGGAATTATTAGAGTTAATTCTGCTGCAGGCAGAGGTATTGGAGCTAAAGGCCTCTCCTAAAAGATCGGCCAGAGGCAGGATTATAGAGGCCAAGATCGATACGGGGCGCGGTCCGGTAGCCACAGTCCTGGTAAAGGAAGGAACACTAAAGCAGGGCGATCCATTTGTCTGCGGGCAGTTTTTCGGCAAGGTCCGGGCTATGTTTGATGACAATGGAATCCGGGTGGTTGCGGCCGGCCCGTCCATGCCTGTTTTGGTGCAAGGTTTATCCGGAATCCCTATGGCGGGAGACGAATTTATCGTAGTGGAAGATGAGAAAAAGGCCAAACAGGTAAGCGCCTTTCGGCGACAAAAGCTGAGAGAGGTAGAACTGAGCCAGGTAACCAAGATCTCGCTGGAAAAATTGTTCGAAAAGATGAAAGAGGGCGGGGTTAAGGAATTAAAACTCGTACTTAAGGCCGATGTGCAGGGTTCTCTCGAGGCATTGAGCGATGCGCTCACAAAATTGAGTACGCCGGCGATCAGAGTTAATGTTATCCATGGTTCTACCGGCGCTATAACGGAAAGCGACGTACTCCTGGCCTCGGCATCTGATGCTATCGTCATTGGTTTCAGTGTCCGCCCTCATTCCAGGGTGCAGGAACTGGCCGAGCAGGAAAAAGTGGATATGCGCACCTACGACGTTATTTATCAGATTATAGACGATGTCCGCAACGCCATGAGCGGCCTCCTTGAACCTGTTTATGAAGAGAAGGTATTGGGGCGGGCTGAAGTTAGACAAATATTCGCTGTTTCCAAAATAGGCACAATATGCGGCAGCTTTATTATAGAGGGCAAGATCGAGAGAGGAGCCAAGGCCCGGCTTGTTCGGGATGGTGTGGTTATCTACAATGGGCGCTTTGCTTCTCTGCGGCGGTTCAAAGAGGATGTAAAGGAAGTCCAGTCTGGTTATGAGTGTGGTATCAGTCTGGAAAACTACAATGACGTTAAGGTCGGCGATGTGATAGAAGCCTATGTACTCAAAGAGGTAAGGCCGACTCTTTGATTTCAGAGCGGCAGCGGCACCCGGGCATGGTTATCGGTATCTGTCGGTTGGATCTGCATTTGCCGGAGAACGGCTCTTTGAAGGGCAAACGGAAAGTAATTAAGAGCATTATAGCCCGGGTGCGCGACAAGTTTAACGTCTCCATCGGTGAAGTGGACGGCCATGATTTATGGCAGAAGGCGCAACTGGGGATAGCGGCCGTGGGCAATGATCGCAGAGTGGTCAACAGCGCCTTAGATAAGATAGCGGGTTTTATTGAGTCCATGTGTTTAGCCGAGGTTCTGGAGATAAAGATAGAGATTATAAATCTTTAGTCTTTTTTCTTTCTCTGCGTTCTTCGCGGTGTTGCGGTAAAGGTATTTTCAGGTGAAACTTTCATATAAAAGAGCGGATAGACTCGGCGAGTTTATTCAGATAGAGGTATCTGATATTATTTTAAGGAAGATTAAAGATCCGCGCATTAGTCTGGTAACAATTACCGGGGTAGATGTAAGCGACGATCTTCGTATGGCCAGGATCTATTTCAGCGTTATGGGAGATGAGAAACAACGCCGGAAGGCTATGGACGGATTGAAAAGCGCCACGGGATTTATTAAAAAATCCCTCGGTTCCCGGCTTGATCTTCGCAATGTCCCGGACATAGAATTCCATTACGACCGTTCCTTTGAATATGGCGAGCGTATTGATAAATTACTCGGAGAGATAAAAGAAGACCATGGCGATAGTTGAAGATATAGAGCGCGAGATAACCGCTCGTCATCGTTTCCTTTTGACCACGCATATTCATCCTGACGGCGACGCTATCGGCTCGCTTTTAGCTATGGGTTTTTTGTTAGAGCATCTGGGTAAAGAGGCTGTTCTTTTTACTGAAGATCCCATCCCGGCCCAGTATCATTTCCTGCCCGGGGTAGCAAAGATTACACACGAGCTTCCGGATTTATCAACCATTGATGCCTGTTTTGTGCTGGATTGCGGCGACAGCAACCGGATAGGCCGTGCAGCTCCCCGGCTTTTAGAAATAAAGCCTATTATAGTTATGGATCATCATCTGGGGCGTAATGCCTTTGGGGATATATGCTGGATAAATCCGGAAAGCGCTGCCGTCGGCGAACTGGTCTATCATTTGATAAAGGCCACGGGTACGGATATTTCATATAATATGGCGGTAAATATCTATGTGGCTATCCTTACAGATACCGGTTCTTTTCGTTATGCATCGACCAGCTCTCAAACCATGCGCATTGCCGCAGAGATGATAGATCTGGGCGTCAAGCCCTCACGGGTATTGGCAATGGTTTATGAAAATTATTCGGCTAATCGTTTACGGTTGCTGAGTGCCGCCCTGTCCACCTTAAAGACTTATTATGAAGGGCAGGTAGGTCTTATTTCGGTCTCCAGAGACATGCTCAGGGCTACCTGCACCTCAATTGAGGACACAGAAGACTTTGTCAACTACCCGCGGTCCGTATCCGGAGTCCGATTAGCCGTTATTATTAAAGAGATAGAAGACGGCCGTTTCAGCGTCAGTCTGCGTTCACGTGATGGTATTAATGTTGCCCGCCTGGCTGAGAGATTTGGAGGAGGCGGTCATTTCAATGCCGCGGGTTTCAAGGGAAGCGGTGACCACGAAACTATTAAGCAGGAGTTGTTATCAGAGATAGGCAACCTTATGGAGAAGAGGGCCGTTGGATTCTAATGAATCGCGCAGGGATAATAGTAATCGACAAACCAGCCGGCTGTAGTTCCTTTAAAGTGGTACAGACCGTAAAGAAGGCCCTGGGGGTTAAACGGGCCGGGCACACCGGGACCTTGGATCCCTTTGCTACAGGGGTCTTACCGGTTTGCGTAAATGAGGCCACTAAGGCTATCCAGTTTCTGTCTGAAGATGAAAAGGAATATGAGGGTGTACTGGTTTTAGGAACAGCCACCGATACATTTGATGTAACCGGTAAGATCGTGGCCGCTTCAGATGTGCCCAATATAACCTTTAGTGAACTGCAGCAGGTATTTGCTGAGTTTGCCGGGGTCGTAACACAGGTTCCCCCGCCTTTTTCGGCGGTAAAATTCAAGGGGAAACCTCTTTATCACTGGGCCAGACGGGGAGTTTTCATAGAGAAAGAGGCGCGCGAGGTTACTATCAAAGAACTAACGGTAGAGAAGGCCGCTTCTCCTGAGGTATCTTTTAAGGTGGTTTGTTCTAAGGGGACCTATGTGCGGAGCTTAGCCCATGATATAGGTCAAAGAATTGGTTGCGGCGCATACCTAAAGGAGTTACGGAGGCTGCGCAGCGGTCCTTTCACCATCGAACAGGCCGTCGCTATTGAAGCCGTTGAGGATAAATATCTGCTCCCGGTTTCGGACGCCCTCGGCTATTTGCCCGGGGTGGAGGTAGATGAACCCCAGGCCACAGAGGTACAACAGGGGCGGGAATTATTCCTGGAAAAGACAGAGGTCGCATCCGGCTGCAGAAAAACAGGCCGGCCGTGGGTCAGGATTATCTCCAGGTATGGCGACCTCCTGGCTATATATACATGGCGTGATAACAGCGGGAATTTAAAGCCTGTTCGTGTTTTTAAAAGATTATAGTAACATATATCTAACCTTATTATTTTACAGGGAAGGGGGGTAAAGACGTTGATTGGGACCGAACAAAAGAAAGGGATCATTGAGCAGTTCAAGCTCCATGGTACGGATACAGGCTCACCAGAGGTGCAAATCGCCCTCTTGAGCGAACGTATCGGCTACCTGACCGAACACTTTAAGGTCCATAAAAAGGACCATGGATCTCGGCGTGGGTTACTCAAACTGGTGGGGCAGAGAAGACGCTTGCTCAATTATCTTAGAAAGATAAATGTTGAGCGATACCGCGATGTAATAGCTAAGCTGGGCATCCGCAAGTAGCTTAGAAATAGATGATTTGGAGATAAAAGAAGATGATGAAACGCTTTTCAACCGAGCTCTCAGGGAGAGTTCTTACTATTGAAGCCGGTAAAGTGGCCAAACAGGCCGGCGGCGCGGTTACTGTGTCCTATGGGGAGACGGTGGTGCTGGTAACGGCTGTGTCCTCTGGCCAGGTGCGGGAGGGTATAGATTTTTTACCCCTCACGGTGGATTACCATGAGATGCTATATGCTGCGGGCAGGATTCCCGGGAGTTTTTTCCGCCGGGAGATCGGTCGTCCCAGCGAGAAGGAGACGCTTACTTCAAGGCTCATTGACCGGCCTCTAAGGCCCCTTTTCCCGAAGGGGTATCGCTATGAAACCCAGGTCATTGCTACCGTGCTTTCGGTGGATCAAGAAAATGAGCCGGATATACTGGCTCTGATCGGGGCTTCGGCAGCCCTGGAAATGTCTGATATCCCTTTTGCCGGCCCTATAGCCGGTGTGCGGGTTGGGCGGATTAATGGGCAACTGGTGCTTAATCCTACCTCTGTCCAACTGGCGGATTCAGATATCAACATCGTGGTAGCGGGAAGTAAGGATGCCATTGTTATGGTCGAAGGCGGCGGCCAGGTCGTCCCTGAAGAGGTACTGCTGGAGGCCATATTTTTTGCGCATGAGGGTTTGCAGCCTATACTGCAGTTGCAGGCCGAGATCAGGGAGGCCGTCGGCAAACCCAAGAGGGTGGTCCCCGATGTAGTGGAGGACGAGGCTCTTAAGGCCCGTATTATGGAGATAGCCGGAGACGATCTTCGCCAGGCTATTACTATTGGCGCTAAAATGGAACGTGGAGAGAGGTTACGGGCCATTGAGCAAATGGTCGTATCAGCGCTTTTGCCGGATTACGAGGGCCGGGAAGGAGAAATCAAAAAACTCCTCTATGCCCTGGAGAAAGAGACTGTCCGGGCCATGATCGTAAAAGAAAAAAGGCGTATCGATGGCCGCGGATTTAAAGATATCCGGCCTATCTCCTGTGAAGTCGGTGTACTGCCGAGGACACATGGTTCAGCCCTCTTTACCCGTGGCGAGACCCAGATTATGGCGGTTGCTACCCTGGGAACGTCTGAAGACGAACAGCGGATTGAATCATTGAATGGAACAACCTTTAGGCGGTTCATGCTGCACTACAATTTCCCGCCATTTTGTGTGGGCGAAGTACGTATGATGCGGGGGCCCGGGCGACGGGACATAGGTCATGGGGCGCTGGCGGAAAGGGCCATCTCAGTAGTTTTACCCACTCAAGAGGAATTCCCCTATACTATCCGCCTGGTGTCTGATGTGCTGGAATCAAATGGTTCTTCCTCTATGGCCACGATTTGCGGTGCGTCTTTATCTCTCATGGATGCGGGTGTTCCCATAAAGACCATGGTGGCCGGGATTGCCATGGGACTGATAAAGGAGGGGGAAGAGATTATCGTACTGACGGATATCCTTGGAGACGAAGACCACCTTGGAGATATGGACTTCAAGGTAGCGGGTACCGACCAGGGGATTACCGCCCTTCAGATGGATATCAAAATCAAGGGCCTGACCAAGGAGATCATGAAGACGGCCCTGGAACAGGCCAGGGAAGCACGGCTTTTCATACTTGGAAAGATGCGTGAGGTAATCCAGCAACCACGCGAGGCCCTGTCCATATATGCCCCGAAGATCGTCACCATCCATATTAACCCGGAGAAAATAAGGGATATCATCGGCCCGGGTGGAAAGGTGATCAGGCAGATTACCGGTGAAACCGGGGCTAAAATCGAAGTAGAAGACGACGGCAGTGTCCGGATCATTTCTCCTAATGATGAAGTCCTGGAACGCGCCCTTGCATGGATTAAGGATATCGTTCGTGAACCGGAGGTCGGGGAGTTATACCTGGGCAAGGTCAAAAAGATTATGGATTTTGGCGCTTTTGTGGAGATACTGCCCGGGCTTGACGGCCTCATACATATCTCACAACTTGACACACAGCGTGTAAATAAAGTCACCGATATCCTCCACGAAGGCGACGAGGTCATGGTGAAGGTAATAGAAATCGACAATCAGGGCAAGGTCAAGCTAAGCCGCAAGGCCGCCCTGGGACAAACCATTAAACCGGTCGTTTAAAATGGAACGCAAGGCCTAAACTGACGTGTATCGCAAGACTATCCTCGACAATGGAATCAGGGTGGTTACGGAACATATTCCGTATGTGCGCTCTGTTTCCATGGGTATCTGGGTAACCGTGGGGTCACGCGATGAAGCGAAAGAAAATAACGGCATTTCTCATTTCATCGAACACATGATCTTCAAGGGAACGGCCAAAAGGTCAGCCCTCCAGATAGCTAAAGAGTTAGATGCTGTCGGCGGTATGTCCAATGCCTTCACCTCCCGCGAGAACACCTGCTTTTACGCCCGGGTCTTAGATACCCACGTGGATGTCATCGTTGATCTCCTCTCAGATATTTTTTTGAACTCTCTGTTTGATCCGGCGGAAACAGAGAAGGAGCGGCAGGTCATACTACAGGAAATTAGCATGGTAGAGGACACCCCGGACGACTATATCCATGACCTTTTCAGCGGCCTTTTTTGGGGTAATAACCCGCTTGGCTTTTCTGTGCTGGGGACCGCCCAGAATGTCACGCAGATAAATTCCCAGACTATACATAAGTACCTACACAAGACATATTTGGCGGACAAGATCGTTGTTGCGGCTGCCGGTAACCTGGAACATGATGCCTTTCTGGAACAGGTGAGGCGGGCGTTTTCCATTGTGCCCGGCCGAAACGGTGTGCCTGAACGTGTGACCCCCGCCGTGGAATCCCGTCTGGCGGTCCACCCCAAAAAATGTGAACAGGTCAACCTGATTTTAGGGACAAAAAGCTGTTCGGCAACAGATAGTCGCCGATATGCCTGTATGCTTCTAAATATTATACTGGGTGGCAGCATGAGTTCCCGGCTCTTTCAGGAAATCAGAGAACGCCGTGGGCTGGCTTATACCATTTACTCCTTTATCTCCTCATATATGGACACAGGTCTTTCAGGTATCTATGCCGGGGTAAGCAAAAAAAATGTCGTCCAGACTATAGAATTGATTCTGCGTGAGATACGAAATATCAAGAAAAGCTCTGTTGATGAGGCGGAACTGGCCAGCGCCAAAGAGCATTTGAAGGGCGGCCTGCTATTGTCCGCTGAGAGTTCCGATAACCGTATGACCAGGCTGGCCAAGAACGAAATACACTTTGGCCATTTTATAACTTATGATGAGCTGATAGCGGAAATAGATGCCGTAACCAGAGAAGATATCGCCATGCTTGCCCAGGAATATCTTTCATCAGAGACATTATCTCTGGCGGCCCTGGGGCCTGTTTCTGCGGAAGATATTCCAGGAGATATACTTTCCTTGTAACCTCCAGCCCGGTCCTTATTCTTTTTGGAAAGAAATAAATGAATGACACCGTTCCAATAAAAGTAAGGCGCGTAAGACCGGAAAAAGACGCTGATATACCGTTGCCCCGTTACATGACGGAGCATGCCTCCGGTATGGATCTTCACGCCGCAGTAGATAGCGAGGTATCCATTGCGCCTGGAGAGGTTTATCTTGTCCCAACCGGCCTGTCTGTGTCCATTCCCCCTGGTTTTGAATTCCAGGTTCGTCCCCGGAGTGGTTTGGCGGTCAAACACGGGATCGGAATCATAAATGCCCCAGGCACTATCGACGCGGACTACAGGGGAGAAGTCTGCGTGGCCTTGATTAATTTCGGCAAAAAGCCGTTTGTCATTGGACGTGGAGAGCGCATCGCCCAGATGGTGTTAGGCCGGGTTCATCGGGCCAATCTGGAGCTGGTGGATGAGCTTGACCCCAGCGCCCGCAACACCGGCGGTTTTGGGCATACCGGCCGATAAATACCGGCCCATCCTCTAATATTCCCACCTGCCATTCTCCTTCTACGCCTACGCTGACTGCTCCCAAGGGTTCCGGATGGGAACTATATAATGACAATCCAGCGAAATTTGTGCTATAAGAGCTTATTTGGCATGAACCAAGCAAAGGACATGAAAATAACCCCGCCTCTTAACCGCTCTATCATAGCGAAGAGTGAGCAAGATTAAAGAACTGACTCCTTATTTTTGTGGGGAAACAGGAAAAACTGTATGGTATAAGCATTCATTTGTATGGTATAAGCATTCATTATGAACATACTGGCAAAAATCCTATCATCCAAAATTCGGGCCGAGATTTTTCGAATGCTTTTCGGACCGGTTGACCTATCCTTGCACGTGCGGGAGATTGAGAGACGTTCAGGGCTTACTATCGGGACGGTGCGGGCGGAGTTGCAAAATCTTTTAAGCCTTGATCTGATACAGAAACAAAAGGACGGAAACCGACTGTATTATCGGGCCAACAAAGCGCATCCGCTCTATCCCGATATTCGCAGCCTTGTCCTGAAGACGACCGGACTGGTTGATATCATTCAGAACGTGCTAAAACAAGATCCTGAAATCAGAACTGCCTTTGTATTTGGATCTATCGCCCGTCATGAGGAGGGGGCTGCAAGTGATGTGGATTTAATGGTTATCGGAGACGTGGGGCTAAGGAAATTAACCGGCATGCTAACGGGAGTGCCGGACCAAATCGGCAGGGAGATTAACCCGCATATCTTGACTAAAGAAGAGTTCGTAAAGCGAAAAGCCGCTGGAGAACATTTCATCTCCGAAGTGCTTGAATCACCCAAGATTTTTGTTATAGGTAGCGAAAATGAGCTTGCAGCAATGGGTTGATAATGGATGGTTGCGTCACCACCAAACCAGCACAAAGGAAATTACGAATCTGTTAAAGATCGTAGACCGTGATTTGATGGACGCAAAGGAAAGTATTTCAGATGACTGGCGGTTTGGAATCGCCTATAACGCCGCACTCAAACTCTGCACTATCTTATTGTATGCCGAAGGCTATCAACCCGAAAGGACCCTCCAGCATTACCGGACCATTCAAGCATTACCCCTAATACTCGGTAAACATAGAAAAGGCGATGCCCAATACCTTGATACCTGTCGCTCCAAGAGAAACATCGTTGAGTATGATTATGTAGGAGGCGTTACCGGGCATGATGCCGATGAGCTGATTGAATTTGCGAAAGAATTAAAAGAAGATGTCCTGGCGTGGTTGAAAACAAAGCATCCTGAATTTGTACCGATAGAGTAAGGTTAAGAGGGGCGCGGTCGAGATTTGCCTGGTGGGCAGGGAAGTTATGAAAGGGTGATGGTCTGTTTGCAACGGGTTAAGGCTCCCATCGAAGATGCGTCGGGGCGTACAAGAAGGAAGGGCCAGAGAGCAAGATTAACGACTTGACTCTTATTTGCGACCCGATTTTTAAACGATCAAAGGCGGGAATGGAGTTACGCAACGTAAGAAACAACGTCCCCATCAGTCAACCCATCGGTCAAACTTGGTTGCCGAGGAACGCTCCTGCTACGGCGGCGAGATCAAAGGCTGGCGCTTTGTGCCCGCCGTGGTAAACGTGAGGCTGCAATGAAAACCACGATCAATATTTACTGTGATGAAAGCTGCCATCTGCCCAATGACGGCCAGAAGGCCATGGTTCTCGGCACCCTCTGGTGTTTTGAAGCAAAAGCCGCCGAACATAACCAGGCCATTGCCGAGCTGAAGGCAAAACATCACCTTTCGCCGTTTTTCGAGATCAAGTGGACAAAGGTTTCCCCCGGGAAACTGGATTTTTACCGGGAACTGATCAACTATTTTTTTGACAGCAAGACCATGGGATTTCGTGCATGGGTTATTCCTGACAAATCCGTTTTATCCCATGACAGATATGACCAGACTCATGATGAATGGTACTACAAGATGTATTTTTATCTTTTACGGAACTTGATCTCCACGGACAGAAAGTACCATATCTATCTTGATATCAAGGATACGCGCAGCCGGATGAAGCTTCGCAAGCTGGGCGAAGTGTTGAGCAATGCGAATTATGATTTTTCCAGGGATATCATAGAGCGGATTCAGCACGTGTACTCACATGACATCGGCCTTATGCAATTAGCGGACGTCCTGATCGGCGCTGTTTCCTATCATGCCCGTGACCTTTCGGGCAGCTCGGCCAAGAATGAAATAGTTCAGCTCATCAAGGCCAGAACAGGGCTGAGCCTCACCCGTAATACCTTGCCAACTGAACGCAAGTTAAACCTCTGTATCTGGCGTCCGAACAGCGGAGGATTTGAAAATGCCTGATTGGTTGCCGGAGATTGTCGCTGTCAATCCCTGGTCAGATGCCACGTATGAGATGCTGTATAAAATTTTCTGTCGGGATATCCGCGATCACAATCTAAGGTATATCGGCCATAATGTCTGGATTTTTCCGGATATGGAAGATGGAAAGGAGAAGATTTTTTGGCATTTGACCACACGCGAATGCAAACGGAAAAAAATTCCGCGCCGGAAACAAAAATTCTATCCAGAGGGACAGCAATATACCCAACCGGGGAGAATGCCGGATCTGCGCCGATGCGAGCGGCTGCCATGGGTAAAACCTTTGATTGAACATCCGTCAGAGCCGGAAGTCCTTGCCTGGGATTATAAAGAAGGCGACCGGACAGTTAAAACCTATATCTGGATCAAGGATTATGATTTTGTGGTAATTATGAAAAAGTATCCCGGCGGGAAGCGACGTCTGGTTACCTCGTTTTATGTAGATGAAACATACAAGCGAGAGGACTTTGAGAGAAAATATGCGAACCGCATTAAATAAGAAAGGTCTGCTCGGACGGCAGACCCATCTCCTTCGGCGCTTACACCAAGACAGGATGGCCAATGAGTTTGTTTATACTATTACTATCGGCCACCGCTTGTCAAGTATTAATGACAGAGCTGGTCTGGGAAAACTGGACAGGTGCATAAGTGGTAAAGCTGCTCTATA
>JASEGX010000217.1 GCA_030017815.1 Thermodesulfobacteriota bacterium
GCGGGGTTAGCGAGCGAATACGATGCATTTTACCTTGCATACGGAGATTCCCCGTAGCTTGCTGCGGGGAGCTTCAATCTGTGGCTGAATAGTTACTTTTTTCAAATGCTTTTTTTCTCATTTGGGCTCTGTTTCACTTATCGGCACCGGCGGTATGGATGGTACGCCCTTACGGCCTGCGACCGGCTCCGGCGCCTTAATCTGTTCTCCAGGAGCCTCCACCCCTTCCGGCCCTACCGGCTCCACTTCCTCCTCTACCGCTTTTTCCGGTAAAACCTGCACTATGGCCTGTAACACCTGCACACGGTTATTAAACAGATCGGCTATAAAAATCCGCCCGGTCTCATCCACGGTTATGTCCTTGGGATATTGCAGCCATCCTTCTCCCCATCCCAGGCCGCCAAATTCAAATATAAACTCACCCTTTTTGTCATAAGCGGTCACCGCATGGCGCATATAATCGACGATAAAAAAAATCCCGGTCCGTTTGTCCAGCCCGACGCCCTGCGGCCGGCTCATTTTGCCTGTGCTGCCGCCCTTCTGGCCGAATTTAAAGAGGAATCTACGACCGGCATCATAGACATAAACATGGCTGGTCTCTTCACTTAACAGATACAAACGGTCGTCCGGGCCGATCAGGATATCATTTACCGCCACCCTTCTCTTCTGCCCTTCCCCCTCTTCCTCTTGAAAAAAAGTCCCCTGAAAATTACCGAACCTATCCAGGATGACGACTGCCGGGCTGTATGTGCCAATAACAAATATTTCCCCACGACTATTCTCAGCCAGTCGATACGGGATAAATTCCTCGGCCCCTATAAACCCGCTAAAATATATATCCCGCATCCATTTAAGGCACGGGTCAAAGAGCGAGATACGGCCACGCCGGTTATTCGGCCCCGGCCCCTGCGCTACCCATAGATAGCCACGGGCGTCTATCATCACCCCTTGCGGGCTCTCGATGCCGTAGTTCTTATCTAATGTAAATAAAGGGAAAAAACTGGCATTGTAGATCAAAATGCGGCCCCGGCCTTCAATAATATAAACCTCGTGCTTAACAGGGTCCACATAGACATAAGAGGGATAGGAAATAAATTTTCCCTCTTCGTCCTGTGTAATCTGGCCTATGTATGCAATTTTGTCCTTTGGAAAAGGTCCGGCCTGGGCACGGCTGGTAGGCGGGGGAAAGAGAAAGATCAGCCACAAAGACACAAAGACACAGAGGGGAAAACCTTTTTTCTTTTTTCTGGAAATGGCCATTTTGTCTATGCCTTTGTGCCCTTGCGCGCGGAACGCAGGCTCAAGCCTGCGACTACAAAGCTGATAGCTGACCGCTGAATGTTTATTAATATTCTTTTTGCTGCATACTGTCAAGCTTCGCTCGCATACCGAAAAATAGACATCGAAAGTTGTCATTGCGAGCAAAGCGAAGCAATCTCGCCTTTTCCAATGAGATTGCCACGCTCCCTTCCGGTCGCTCGCAATGACAGTTAAATTAGCGGCTTCACAATTCTATGTCTATTTTTCGGCGCATAGCTACAAATACCACGCCTATGGCCAGCACTATAAGGCAAAGATCGGCAAGGGCCAGCACATAGTTTCCTGTGGCCAGGTAACCATCCTTCTTAAGTAAAAGATAAAAAAGCGAAAAGATGGTGGTAACCATCATGAATGAGGCCGGGAGCAGGGTGATAAGGCTGGCCTTTTTACCCCGGCGCACAAACCAGATACTGACCGCTATAAGCGTCAGCCCGGCCAGGAGCTGGTTTGCCGTGCCGAAAACCGGCCAAAGGATAAAGAAGGACTGCTTATACGCCAGGGCATACATTATGACCACGGACAGCCCGGCGTTAAAGAGATACGACCTTAAAAGCCGGGGGACTCGCTTAAATATAACCCCCCATAACTCCTCGAAGAGATAGCGATTCAACCGCACCGCCGTATCCAGGGTAGTGGCCAGGAAACCTTCCACCAGGAGGATACCGAAGATAGTCCCCAGATAAACAGGCAGGCTTAGAGAGCTATTCATGATCCGGCCGGTAGCCAGGGCAAAGGCCAGCACGGGGTTGCTGCGCGCGCCGGGGTCATCCGGGAAGACGATGCGTAAATAATCACTATGGGACAGGCTGCTGGCTACCACCACCAGGACAATGACCGCCAAGAGCCCCTCCAGCAGCATAGCGCCATAGCCTATCTTTTTAGCATCACTCTCGGAAGCGCACTGTTTGGCCGTAGTGCCGCCGCACACCAGGGCATGAAACCCGGATATGGCCCCGCAGGCCACGGTGATGAAAAGAACCGGCCATATCAAACCAAGTTTCGCTGTGCCCATTTCCACGTTTATTAACGGCGCACGGACGGCCAGGCCTGAAAACCCTCCTATAACGATAGCCACGGTGAGAAGCACGATCCCGGCATAGAGGATAAAAGAGTTAATATAGTCCCGTGGCTGAAGGAGAATCCAGACCGGGATTCCGGCGGCCACCAGGGCATAAAAAGAAAGGATGAGCATCCAGTGGTCAGGCGAAAGGCTCAAAGGATGTTTAAAGCCTATCACCACGGAGAAAAGGCATACGGAAAAGGCCAGGAGAGCGGCCAGGCCTGTTTTAATCTTCTTCTTATAAAGCAGATACCCGATTACAGGGGCCATGAAGGTAATAAATATAACTGATGTAGAAGCAATCCCTCCGATAACTGCCCGTATCGCCCCGGTTTTAACATCCGTCACCGTGCGCAGCATGGCTTGGCCTTTATCCAACCCGATAACATCAAGGTCAACCACCGAGGTCAAGGCCGTGGCCGTGAGCCTGAGAAAGGCGCCGGTTACCAGGAAGACCATGGTAAGGGTAAAGAGAATAAACAGCACAAAACCGGCCTTACCCATGGATATACGGGCCACTTCCGCCATAGAGCGCCCCTTTTCACGCATACTGACAAAGAGGGCCGTATAATCATGGACGGCGCCAAAGAAAACAGCACCGGCCACGATCCACACCCAAGCCGGGGCAAAACCATAGATTAAGGCTACTACCGGGCCGATGACAGGTCCGGCCCCGGCTATGGAGGCGAAATGATGAGAGAATACAACGGAAAGTTTTGTAGGCACATAGTCTATGCCATTATAATAGGTAACTGCCGGCGACTCATTTTCATCGCTCGCGCCAAACATGCGTTCGATGCGGCCGGCATAGAACTTGTAAGCCAGAAAAAAAGCGACAAGACTGACTGCAAGGTAAAAGAAGACGTTCACCCGGGCCTTGCCTCCCCTTTTAGATATAGGCTTTCGAGTTGCGGGTTCCGTGTTACGGGTTAAAAAACTCGCAACTCGTAACTCGCAACCCTCCTCCCGACTCATCACTCGTTACTCATCACTGATTACTCATCACTCATCACTCATGAAGATAGTCCCAAAGGACGCTTTTGCCAATAAGAAATTAGTATCGTTCAAAAGGTGAGGCAAAAAGGTTTTGATTAAAACACGATCTC
>JASEGX010000218.1 GCA_030017815.1 Thermodesulfobacteriota bacterium
GATAGAAATTTTACCCGAAACCGCGTCTATTTCCATGGTATCACCTTCCTCTACGACGTCAACCACTTCCGGACATTCGAAAATGAGAAGCCCCATATTGAATGCGTTCCGGAAAAAGATGCGGGCAAAGCTCCTGGCCACCACACAGCTCAGGCCACAACCTTTAAGGGCAATAGGAGCATGTTCCCGGGAAGAGCCGCAGCCAAAATTTCTTCCAGCCACGATAATATCCCCAGGCTTTACTTTCTGTGCGAACGATGGATCTTTGTCTTCCATACAATGCCTGGCCAATTCTTTGGGATCAAACGTAGTCAGATGCCTGGCTGGTATAATGACATCCGTATCAATATTATCGCCAAATTTCCAGACCTTGCCCGTAAGCCTCATATCTCCCCCTGATCCTTACATTTTACCGCTGAGCACGCGGAGAACGCAGAGACCCCTTATTCTGTTATCCCTGTTTCTCCGCGACCTCTGCGCGCTCTGCGGTTAATCTTTCATGAAACTTCCGATACTAACCCGAGTTCTTCCGGCCCGCCTATGCGGCCCAAAACGGCCGATGCCGCGGTTACCGCCGGATTGGCCAGATAGACCTCGCTCTCCGGATGGCCCATACGGCCAACGAAATTCCGGTTAGTTGTGGCTATGGCCCGTTCGCCTTTAGCCAGAATGCCCATGTGCCCGCCTAAGCAAGGACCGCAGGTAGGCGGACTTATGATACCACCCGCCTCCAGGAAGATATCGAAAAGCCCTTGATGCATGGCCTGCCGGTAAATCCAGGGCGTAGCCGGAATAACGATCAGGCGTACATGCGGAGCGACCTTCCGCCCTCGAAGAACATGGGCTGCAACCTCCAGATCCTCCAAACGGCCATTGGTGCAAGAACCGATTACCGCCTGATCGATGGGCACATCTCCCACCCCGGAAATGCCCCTGGTATTTGACGGCAGATGCGGGAAAGCTACCTGCGGCTCAATCTTTGAGACGTCGTACTCAATAGTCTCGACATACGTGGCATCTTTATCGCTGGCATAAAACCGGTGCTTTCTCTGGCTGCGGCCACGCACGTATGCCTCTGTAGTCTTATCCGGCGCTATGATCCCGTTTTTACCGCCCGCCTCTATGGCCATATTGGCCATAGTAAAACGGTCGGCCATGGGCAGATTGTCTATGGCTTCTCCGGTAAATTCCATGGCCCGGTAAAGGGCGCCATCCACGCCGATCTGCCCAATGGTATATAAAATAAGGTCCTTGCCACAGACAAAAGGCGGACGTTTACCATGAAAAATGAATTTTATGGACTCAGGTACCTTGAGCCAGACCTTGCCGGTAATCATCGCGGCCGCCAGATCGGTGCTTCCCACGCCCGTGGCAAAGGCGCCCAGTGCGCCATAGGTGCAGGTATGGCTGTCCGCGCCGATCACGATGTCCCCGGGTAGTACCATCCCTTTTTCCGGCAAAAGGACGTGCTCAACTCCCATCTCGCCCAGCTCAAAGTAATTCACAATGCCGAACTCTTTGGCAAAATCACGCAGGATTTTGACCTGAGTGGCGGCCTTTATATCCTTGTTCGGCACAAAGTGATCGGGAACCAGTGCGATCTTCTCCCGGTCGAATACGGATTTAAGCCCGGCTGATCGCACTATATCAATAGCCAGCGGGGCCGTAATGTCATTACCTAAGGCCATATCGATCTGTACCTCAATGAGCTGGCCTGGTTTGACCTCAGCCAGTCCCGCCCCCTGGGCCAGTATCTTCTCTGTAATAGTCATACCCATATCCTTATACCGCCTTCCTTTAATAAAAAGGACAGATCAAGTTATGACCTGCCCTTTGTAGCCGGAATTTGTAACTATTCAGCCCCTAAGACTAAGATTATTCCTTTGTGTCTTGGCGCCTTGGTGGCAATCTTAATAAAGCGACTTGACCGGATTTTTCTTGAG
Source organism: Thermodesulfobacteriota bacterium (assembly GCA_030017815.1). GTDB lineage: Bacteria > Desulfobacterota > QYQD01 > QYQD01 > QYQD01 > QYQD01. The sequence goes on from JASEGX010000218.1 coordinate 1,944, forward strand.
ATATTCCAGTCTGTTTAAGGCGTTCAAATAGGCCTTGGCGCTGGCTATAATAATGTCTGCATCTGCCCCCTGGCCAATAACCACCTGACCATCTTCCTCCAGCCGTACGGTAACTTCTCCCTGGGCATCCGTGCCCCCGGTGATAGAGTTCACCGAAAAACGGAGCAGCTTTGCCTTAACCCTGGTTATCTTGGTAATGGCATTAAAAGTCGCATCAATCGGGCCAACCCCAAACTCGGCCTCCTGCTGAAGCTCCCCGTCAATGTCAATCTGAACCGTAGCCGTAGGGACGGCCTCAGTTCCGGTAACTACTCCCAGATAGACCAATTGGTACTTATCCTTACCCCGGAAGATCTCATCCGTAATCAGGGCCTCGATATCGTCATCGAAGACCGTCTTTTTCTTATCTGCCAGGTCCTTAAATCTCTCAAAGACCCGGTCTATGTCGGCCTCTCCCAACTTATACCCAAGCTCTTTCAGTTTCTGCTTAAAGGCATGCCGGCCGGAGTGTTTCCCCATCACCAGGCTGCTCTTGGCCAGGCCGATAGTACAGGGATTCATAATCTCGTAGGTGGTCCGTTCCTTTAGCACACCGTCCTGATGTATCCCGGCCTCATGCGCAAAGGCATTCGCCCCCACTATAGCCTTGTTGGGCTGAACGGGGATGCCGGTAATCATGGTAACGAGCCGGCTGGAGGCACAGATGTGCTCGGTAATTATATCTGTTTGCACTTTCAGGGCATCCGCCCGCGTCCGGATAGCCATAATCACTTCTTCTAAAGCGGCATTGCCGGCCCTCTCGCCGATGCCGTTTATGGTCACCTCTACCTGACGCGCCCCATGGACTATGGCGGCCAGAGAATTGGCCACCGCCAGACCAAGATCATTATGGCAATGTACACTTAGCCGGGCCTTCTCTATACCCGGAGTATGCCCCATGACATATTTAATCTTTTGCCCGAATTCATCCGGCACAGCATATCCGACGGTGTCCGGGAAATTGAGAACCGTGGCCCCTGCCTTTATCACCGAGGCAAAGACCTTACAGACAAAGTCCAGGTCACTGCGTGAGGCATCTTCGGCGGAAAACTCCACGCTGTCCGCATAACGCCGGGCGTGCTTTACAGCCTCCGCCGCCATTTTCAGCACTTCTTCCCGGCTCTTTTTCAGCTTATACTTAAGATGGATATCCGAAGTGGCAAGAAATATGTGGATACATGGATATTTGGCTGTTTTAAGGGCCTCAGCAGCCCGTTCGATGTCTTTGGTATTGGCCCGGGCCAGGGCCGCCACCTGAATATTTTTTATCTCCCTGGCCACGGCCTTTACGGCTTCAAAATCGCCCCTGGAAGACACGGGAAATCCCGCCTCTATGACATCCACATTTAATTTTTCCAGTTGATGCGCTATGCGCACCTTCTCGCTGATATTCATGCTGGCGCCTGGCGATTGCTCGCCATCCCGCAAGGTCGTATCAAAAATAAAAATCTTATCCTTCATAGCTTGGCGAATCTCTTTAATTTAGTGGGGT
>JASEGX010000219.1 GCA_030017815.1 Thermodesulfobacteriota bacterium
ATGCTTGGTGGGAGGTGCGTATGCTTATTCTGGAAGATCTCAAATATACTGAAGAACATATATGGGCCAGACACGATGGGAATAAAAAGATTACCATAGGCATTACTGATTATGCGCAGAAGAAATTTGGTGATGTCGTTTATATTGAATTGCCGGAGGAAGGGGAAGAGATCATTAAAGATGAGCCGTTCGGCAGTATAGAATCTTCTGAATCTGTTTTCGATTTGTATGCTCCTTTGAGCGGAGAGGTAATCGAAATCAATGAAGAGCGCATCGATTCCCCGGAGATAGTCAATGACGACCCTTATGAAGAAGGCTGGATCATACGTATAAAGGCTCCTTCCCTTAAGGAATATAATGAGCTTATGAGTGCGGACGAGTACAGGGAATATGTGCAGCAGGAGGAGATGGAGGAGGAAGAAGAGGACGAGGAGTTAGAGGAAGAGGAAGCAGATTAGAGAAGGAAAAATTTTACTTGCAGACCTGAATTGGAAAGGAATTTGATTTTGTGAAAAGAGTGGCTTTTTTATTCCCCGGACAGGGGTCTCAGTACGTGGGCATGGGGAAGGATCTGTATCTGAAAAGGTCAGAGGTAAAGAAGATTTTTGACACAGCCTCTGCCATTACCGGCCTTGATCTGGCCTCTCTCTGTTTTGACGGCCCCTTAGAAAGATTGACGGATACGGTCAATGTCCAGCCGGCCATTACTGCCGTTAATCTGTCCTGCCTGGCCGTGTTACAGGAGAATGGACTTACCCCGGATCTGGTGGCCGGACATAGCCTTGGAGAATATTCGGCGCTCTATGCCGCAGGGGTTATAGGTCTGACGGATGCGTTTCGGCTGGTAGCGGAGAGGAGCAGGCTAATGCAGCAGGAGGCGGAAAAGAATCCCGGAGGCATGATAGCGGCTATTGGTTTGGACATAGATACCATAAAAGGATTGGTTGAAGGTGTCCGGGGAACAGGCGTGGTTTCTGTCGCCAATCACAATACACGTGAGCAGGTCGTGCTCACGGGACAGAAAGAGGCGCTAAATAAACTGTCGGCCAAGGTGAGTGCCGCCGGCGGGAAGGCCATCCCCTTAAAGGTCAGCGGGCCCTGGCATAGTCCCCTTTTAAAGGATGCAGTCAATGATTATAAGAAATTTATGGAAGGGATCACTTTCCATAATCCTTCTGTCCCTGTATTGTTCAATGTCACCGCCGATTTCGCGGAAGAGCCGGAAGATATCCGTAAGATCATGTCCAGGCAGATATGCGCGCCCGTACTCTGGTATGATATAATGCAAAAGATGCTGACCAGTGGCGTCTCTATTTTTGTTGAGGCTGGTCCTAAAAAAGTTCTATCTGGTTTATTAAAAAAGACCTTGCCGGCTGACGATCACTTTGAAATCTATCAGGCCGACGATCTGGAAGGTCTTTTGGCCGTTGCTGAAAGATTAGCTGGAAATTGAAAGCTGATAGCTGATAGCTGATCGCTTTAAGATGCCCAAAATAGTCCTGTATAAAGACCGGTGTAAGGGATGTGCCCTTTGCACCCTGGCCTGCCCCAAGCACCTCCTTAAGATCAGCACGGAGATCAATAGACAGGGATATTATGTAATTTCTTTGGCCTCGCCTGGAAAATGCAATGGCTGCGGCCTGTGTGCGGAGATGTGTCCGGATATGGTGATAGAGGTCTGGCGTTAAAAATGCGGAGAGCAGAAGTGGTTTCTAACCGGAAGCTGGTTAAGGGAAACGAGGCCATTGCCCTGGGAGCTATTGCGGCCGGATGTCGTTTTTATGCCGGCTATCCGATTACCCCGCAGAACGAAATTCCGGAATTTATGGCCGGCCGGATGCCTGCCGTGGGCGGGAAATTCATTCAGGCGGAAAGTGAAATAGCGGCTGTCAGTATGGTGATGGGGGCTGCCGCCACAGGGGCAAGGGCCATGACCTCTTCTTCCAGCCCGGGCATATCTCTGAAGCAAGAGGCCATCTCCTATATGGCCGGATCCGGGATACCGTGTGTAGTGGTCAATGTGTGCCGTAGCGGACCAGGTTTAGGCGGGATAAGCGCCTCCCAGGGGGACTATTTTCAGGCTACCCGGGGCGGCGGTCACGGTGATTATCGCACTTTTGTCCTGGCGCCTCATTCCGTGCAGGAGAGTTATGACCTGACTATGCTGGCCTTTGATATTGCCGATCGGTACCGTACGCCGGTTCTGGTTTTAAGCGATGCAGTCCTGGGACAGATGAAAGAACCTGTTTATCTCCGGGGTTATAAGGGGCGGGAGATAAAGAAACCCTGGGCGGTTACCGGCGCAAAGGGACGCAAGGCCCGGTATCTGAAAAGTCTTTATCTAAACGAAGGTGAACTCACGGCGCGCAACTGGAAACTTTTCAGGAAATATAGACGTATGGAGAAAGAAATCCGTTACGAGACATATCTTACAGAGGATGCTGAGGCCATAGTAGTGGCCTTTGGGTGCGTGGCCAGAATTCTCAAGACCTCCATACAGATGGCCCGCAGGAAGGGGATGCGCGTCGGGATGTTTCGTCCCATAAGCCTTTTCCCATTTCCTTCGCGGGCGCTCGCCGGTATCTCGAGCCGGGTGAACCGGTTCCTGGTTTGTGAATTAAATACCGGCCAGATGGTTGAGGACGTGCGCTTAGCGGTTAAACCGGGCACCTCTGTGGAGTCCTGTCTATGCCCAGGTTATATCCCGACTCCGAATGAGCTTTTCAGAGAAATTAAAAAAAGGTATTTAGCCAACAATCCTTAAGATGAAGCCGGTATTCAAGAGACCAAAAAGCCTTTATGACATCCCTTTTCATTATTGCCCCGGGTGCCATCACGGCATAGTTCATCGTCTGATCGCCGAGGCTATAGATGCTTTAGGCGTTCAGGAACGGGTTATTGCCGTGGCTTCTATCGGCTGTTCGGTCTTTCTTTATGATTATTTTGCCGTTGATGTGCTGGAAGCTCCCCATGGCCGGGCGCCGGCGGTGGGTACCGGCATAAAGAGGGCGCGGCCCGAAAGCATAGTCTTTACCTATCAAGGCGATGGGGACTTAGCCGCCATTGGTCTGGCAGAGACTATCCATGTTGCCAACCGGGGAGAACAGTTGGCGGTATTTTTTGTCAATAACACCATCTATGGGATGACCGGAGGACAGATGGCCCCTACCACTTTGCCCGGACAGAAGACTACGACGACGCCTTCAGGCCGCCGGGTGATTGGTGAAGGGGCTCCCCTTAAAATGGCCGAGATGATTGCGGCACTGAAGCCGCCGGCCTTTGTGGCCAGAGTAGCCGTTAACACTCCCAAAAGTATTCTCCAGGCCAAAAAGGCGGTTCAAAAGGCATTCCGCATACAGGTGGAAGAGAAGGGCTATGCCTTTGTAGAATTCCTGTCTGCCTGTCCGGCCAACTGGAAGATGACCCCGTGCGAGGCTAACCGCCATCTAAGTGAGGCGCTGATTCCGG
>JASEGX010000220.1 GCA_030017815.1 Thermodesulfobacteriota bacterium
AACATATGTTCAATTTCCAGCAGATAACAGAGGAGATACTATCGAGCGGCGCGGGGATGATGGTTGAAAAGGGTGAGGATCTTACAGAGACGTTGAAGGTACTTCTGAACGACAGCGGTAAGCCGAAGGAGATGGGGGAGAAAGGCTACGGGATAATAATAAAAAACAGAGGCGCCGTGAAACGAAACCTGGCTATGGTTGAAAAATTATTCCACTTTCTCATGCCGCCCTAATCTCAAGTTTTTGATGGGGCCCGATTACAATCTTGGCATCGAATGCATCCGCCAGTTTCCAGAGGGTCTCCAGTGTAGGGAGATGCTCTCCTTTCTCAATACGGGCTATTTGAGGTTGCTTAATGCCGGTAATCTTTGCCAGATCCCTCTGTGACCACCCCCGTTCTTCTCGAAGCTTGGTAATCATTACCGCCAGCCGTACCTGAATACGGGCCTCGTATAAATCTTTTGCAAATCTCTTGTCATGCTTGATCTGCTCTTCTACGTATTGGCGATGTGCCTTCATTACTTATCCTCCTTCTGACATCGGCCATCCGGGCCTCTGTCAATTCAATGTCCTTTGTCCTTAACTTCTGTGTCTTTTTTGTTAGTGCATGCAGGATTACGAAACGCTTACCCACAAGTGTAAAGTATAAGAATCGGTATTCCGTACCAGCCCACTCAGGGCGTAACTCCCAGATATCTCCGCGCACCTTAGCAATAACAGAGCGGGGCAAGTTGAAACCCATCTCTTCCAACAGGTCCATGTAAGCAATACATTTGGCCATTGCCTTACGAGGAAGGGAGTTGAGGAAGTCTTCAATTGGACTATCTCCCCGCTCTGTTTGGTAATAAAAGACCTGCCACACCACAGGTAGAAAGATAACAAATATGTTATCGGATGTCAATATAACAGTTTTGATTGATAGTGGAAAGTGATTCAGGAAAGATCATAAAGTCAAGTACCTAAATCCCCTCATATCTTTATGCCATTCCACCCAGTAGCCGGCCTCCTGCACTTCATCATAAAGCCATTCCACATCCTGCAATTTGTGAAGGTGGTAACCTCTCCACCATTTTATTTTTTCTGGACTCATAAGAAATCCCCTGGACTGACTCCACCGTTTAAACCAGCTTACGGCATCACCTACAAACTTCATGAGATATAATGTGCCTGTTGTGAATTAATTAAAAAGCTTCTCGCCCGCATCTTGGCCTCAATCCACTGTTTATGTTCCAGCCGAAGGAGTAGTTTGAGTTTCCGTGCGAGATAGTCTTCAAATTTATCTAGCGTCCCATCGGTGAGAATCACCCGCCATATGTGCTCCATCAAAAGTAATTTCTGCTCCAGATTGTAGTGCTGATTGATCAGATTGGTAAATTGCCATAGGTCTATGGCCTTTGCTTTCTCTTTATAAGTCATTTTCATCAACTCGTCGATGGAAGCGGCATCCAGATTATAAAGTTGGCGCAGTACCCCGTGGACATGATCCACCTCTTCAACAGAGAGTTCATTATCGGCCATGGCCGCCTCAAGCAGGACGGCACAGGTGGCCACCTGGATGGCCTTCTCCCCCTGGGCAGGTGTGACAATCCCGGAAAGCTCCATCTTGTCTTTAAAGAACGTTTTCAGACGATCGAGCATCGTGAGGATATCATAGCAACGGCAAGACTTTATTGTCAAATCCCGGGACTCTATAACGCCATGGATGTAAAATGAGGAGCCGCGTCAAAATTTGGATTGACAGGAAAATCCCTTTCCTGCTAATTTATCTACTGAAGAGTAAATTCCGGAGGGGATAAACCATGTCTTCTCATTAAACCATAATTTCCTTATCTTGGAATATTGACGTGTATCACAATGACCATAACCATGGAGGTGGAAAGATGGGTATCTATGACAACATGGGGCACGAAATAGCAAAGGTAGCCTATGAACTCTGGGAGAAAGGGGGATGCGTACCGGGCAGAGACCTTGAGAACTGGCTTGAGGCAGAACGGATCGTGATAACAAGATACGCAGAAAAGAGCACGGCAAAGGAAAAACCGAAGAAAGCGGCCACATGGGAGAAAATGCCGGTTGAACTGAAAAAGACTTCCCCCAGAGAAATGAAAAAGGAAGCCCCGGAGAAAAAGGCGGCAGCCAGGAAGACCGCGAAGAAACCCAAATCCCAAAAAGAGGGGAGGGAGACAAAATAACTTCGACTTTAGTATCCCACCTATCCAGCTAGAATTATCGGAGATCCGTCAAGTCAGAGGGACCGGCTACCGCACATCATTTGTTAAGAAGGGGGGCTATGCGGGTCAAAAGGATCATGCATACCAGGATGCGGGTGAATGACATTGAAAAGAGTGTTGCCTTTTATCGGGATATTCTGGGCCTCAAGGTTGTCGAGCGCCATGCCTCTCCCAGGGGATACCGGTCACCGATGGCCCCACGACCGCCTCTTCAGGGAGCCGGTTTGCGTTCATCAATGCCCCAGAAGGCTATGAGAGAGAAAATGCTATACTGGAGATATAAAAACGAAGGTAAATGAATCCATGACCAAGGCACAAATACGGCAGACCTATGACAGAATTGCTCATTGGTATGATCTGATAGAGGCGATACCCGAGTTCCTCGGCGTAAAAATACTCCGGCGTGAACTGCTTCAACGGGCATCAGGAAAGGTTCTCGAGGTCGCTGCTGGTACCGGAAAGAATCTCCGCTATTATCCCAAGACCTGTCAGATCACTGCCGCTGATATGAGCTCAGCCATGCTGGAGATCGCCCGCAGTCGTGCAGATGGCCTGGGTCTGGATATCACGTTCCTGATTATGGATGCTGAGGCCCTTGGTCTTCATGATCAAAGCTTTGACACGGTCGTCTCTTCACTGACCCTATGCACCTTCCCCGATCCGGTGGCTGCAATCCTGGAGATGGCAAGGGTTTGCCGTTCAAATGGCCGCATCTTGCTCGTAGAGCATGGCCGCAGTGACCGCGAGCGGCTGGGGCGTTGGCAGGACCGCAGGGCAGAACGCCATGCGGCAAGAGTCGGCTGCCACTGGAACCGGGAGCCACTCAAAATAGTACTCAAAGCCGGCCTGAAGGTAATTGATGCGAGACGTGCCTTTTTCGGCATCTTCCACCTCATTGAGGCGATGTCCTGATGAAAATAAAGTGTCAAATACGGGATTGATATGAACAGGATCGCATCTGACCATATCTTTGATATCAGTAAATAGGGTCTGGCATATCTGAAAATCATGAAAACCGAACTTATAAGGGTATCCATAACATGAGGAACAGAATAGAATGTAGCCCATTTGTAAAATCTGATCGAGTCTTTCATTGATTCATAATTCCTGCCAAGATGGGATTCCCTGTCAATAAAACCGGTGATAAAACGGCCTCAGCTTGTTGTAAATTAGGCTCTTCTCCAAAGTGAGTGGGTGATTTTGGGTATTAAATACTTATAATCTGGC
>JASEGX010000221.1:0-2971 GCA_030017815.1 Thermodesulfobacteriota bacterium
CCGGATCGCATCGGTTGAATTGTCACCATGTAAACACTTTTGAACGTTACCAATTGTTTTAAGTTATCTCTTAATTTATCCATAGTTATCCAGATTTACTCAAATCTAAGTTTGATGGTCTCGCAAAAAGTCGAATTTTCTCGTTTTTCGTCATTCCGGCGAAAGTTAGTTAAATGCTCTCTGGACCCCGGTTTTCACCGGGGTGACGACTTTTTACGAGGTCATCAAGTTTGGCTAAAGTATTTACCCTGAAAGCTACCCCTTTCCTTGAGGGCAGTTTTTATGGCATTTATTGTACCCATCTTATCCCTGGCCCAGAGCGGCGATACTAGTTCCTCCGGCCTGGGGTCGCCGGTTAAACGCTGGATAACCACATCCGGAGGTATCAATTCCAGGACAGCGCAGACTAAATCAACGTATTCCTGCTGCGTAAGGGGGGTATATTCGCCTCGTTTAAAAAGATTTTCCATCCCACTCCCTTTAACCACGTAAAGGAGGTGAATTTTTAACCCCTGGATGTCCAGGCCGGCGACCAGCCGCGCTGTTTCAAGCATATCCTCTTTTGTCTCTCCCGGCAACCCCAGGATAATGTGCACGCAAACAGGAAGTCCCGCCCTCTTCGTCCTATCCACTGCCTGCAAAAAATCGGCTACCGTATGCCCCCGATTGATAAACTCAAGGGTCCGGTCATGGGCGGATTGAAGGCCATATTCCATCCATACCAGATACTTCTCCTGATAGGAGGTAAGAAGGGCCAGGATATCTTTACTGATGCAATCCGGCCTGGTGCCGATAGCCAGGCCAACAATGTCTTCATTGAAAAGGGCTTCCTCATATCTATGCTTGAGAACAGAAATGGGCGCGTACGTGTTGGAAAAGGACTGGAAATAGGCAATAAATTTCCTGGCCCCATACCGCCGGCCCAGAAAGGATTTGGCCTGCCGGATCTGCTCGGAAATGGACACACCCTGCCTGAAAGCGCCTGTCCCGGAGCCATAGGCATTACAGTAGATACAACCTTGCGCCGATTTCGTGCCGTCCCGGTTAGGACAGGTAAAACCGGCATCTATGGGTATTTTCTGCACCCGGCATCCATAGAGGCCGCGCAAGTAATGGTTAAGGTCGTTATAGAGCCTGCTTTCAGCCATTAACCGTTAATTCTTTTAAACGCGCCGTCACCCAGTCTAATGCCTCATCTCGCGTGGTTACCAGGCCCTCGACCTGAGCATCCTCCAGTTCCTCCATCAAAACCTTGAAAAAAGGACCTGGCTCAAGATGAAAGATGTTTATCAAATCATGGCCGGTTATAAGCCGCGGACGGGTAAGAAGCGGTCTTACCTTCTCCTTATAGAAAGTAATCGTGGTCTCGAAAAGCTGCATCAGCAAGGCCTCGCAATCATCCGGCTTAGCCGGGCCGAGACCGGACAGACTATCGGCCATAGCCAGGACAAACAATCCGGTAAGCTCGTCTCCGGTTTCCCGGATCAAACGTCCCAGGGCCCGCGGGGTCACCTCCCCGGACCTTAAGACATTTACCAGATGAAAGGGCCGCATATGGAGATAGATCAGCTTCTCCACAAACTCAAGGTGCTTGTGGCTCCATTTAAGCCTCCGGGCAAAACTGGCAAATATAGCCGCACCGACCTGATCGTGGTTGTAAAAGGTGGATTTTTCGCCGTTCTCCTCCGCTGTCTGGGGTTTTCCTATATCATGAAAAAGTGCCGCCCATTTCAGGAGGACAGATTTTGCGTCGTGTCGCAGATACTCCTCTATTTCTCCCTTGTACTTATCAGGGAAATAATCTGCCGGATTAGCCTCGATTTTTTCTATATAGTAAAGGGTAAGAAAGGAATGGCCATAAACATCCAGATGATGGTAGCCATATTGCTTTACACCGCACATGTCCTCTATTTCCGGACAGATAGTTGGGAAAAGCCCGTCTTCAGCCATCCATCGCAAGGCGGGATAACTATTTTTTGCGCCCAACAGGGCGTTCAATTCATAGGCTATGCGCTCTACAGAAGTATTTTTGATGAGCGCCCCGTATCTTCTTATCATTTCGCGGGATGCGGGATCTATTTTAAAATCAAGGGTAGCGGCAAAGCGGTAGGCCCTCAGCATACGCAAAGGGTCATCTATTATGCCCTGCCCGGTTATGAAACGGATCAGTCTGTCTTCAATGTCTGCCTGTCCGCCCACTGGATCAATAAGGGTTAACGGGGCCTCAAGCTTATCGTCAGCAAAGCAAACGGCCAGGGCATTTATGGTCAGGTCGCGCAGGCTTAAGTCTTCCTCCAGTGTCCGGCTCCCCTTGCGAAATTCCGCAAAGTCTATCTGATAACCCTCAAAGACCACCCGGGCCACCTTCTCGACATCGTCCAGGAGGATAAAGGTGCCGTGAACGGTTTCCGCAAAATTCTGCGCCAGTGCCAGCGCGTCTCTGGAAACCGTAAGATCAATATCCTTTACTTCCCGGCCAAGAATCATATCCCGGATAGTGCCACCAGCCATGCAAATCTTAACCCCTTCACGTGCGCACTTGTGCACGAATCCCAGGACTTGCGGCGGCAAAAAACCCTGGACATCGAGCTTTAAAAAATCAGCCATAAAATACTTTTAACAGGTAGCAGGGGGTTTTTCAAGAAAATCGACAAAACCAAGTCACGATAATAGTAAAGACACTAAGTAAACTACCCCGCAGCAAGCTACGGGGTATCGCGCACCCGATTTTCACAATCTAAACGAAGCAAGCTTCGGGGAATTTAACCCAATAACTCATGAAAATCTGTGTAATCTGCGTAATCTGTGGATTAAATTAGATTTTTAGAACAAAACCCTGATACGGATCAGTAATCCGCCGCCGGTGGGAAGGCAAAAATCGCCAATCGGAATGGATAACTCAGCCTTGTTACTTATTCTTTTTGGCCTCTTTATTTTGACCGCAGTCACCACTGCACTCGGAATCGCGCGC
>JASEGX010000221.1:2981-3431 GCA_030017815.1 Thermodesulfobacteriota bacterium
CAGACCTGCCAGCAACGTTCCACACGCGGACAAAATCGACAATAGTAATAGTCGGTCATCTTCTTTCTCCTCAACGATGGCAAAAATAATCAAAACAGTCAGAAAGGCCCCCCGCCTCTCCGCAGACCTTTTTCATGCCCTCATCCGGCAAATGCCCTTTATTGTCAAGAAAGACCCTTAGCTCCTCGTCCATGAGGTCTGGCCAGGCCATCATATACAAGTTATAAGTCGTTCCTCCTTTTTCCATCACAATTTTCCTGCCGCCCTTTTTATTGCTATCATGCCGATTCATAACCGCACCTCCTCCTTGGGTTCGGCTTTTCATTTCTTCTTATTTTTCTTATCGGCAATTGAATCTTTACGCTAAAATATATACTTAATCCAGCGATAATATGGCAAGAACAAGCAAATTCGTCATTCCCGCGAAAGCGGGAATCCAGCCTATTAAGG
>JASEGX010000026.1:0-2301 GCA_030017815.1 Thermodesulfobacteriota bacterium
CGATGAGATGCTTGCAGATACGCTCTATGGCCTCAGCATCGGCAATTTCCGCCCCTACCAGACCCACCTTCTCAATATCTTTGGCCCCGGCAATTACCTTATTTATGACTTCTTCAGGCCAGGGCCGGGGCGGTCGATAGATAAAGCCCGCGGCACAGAAACGGCATCCTCTGGAACATCCGCTCCCTATTTCAATGAGAAATTTGTCTCCAAATTCGGTGTTGGGGGTAAGGACAATAGTATGTCTTTCGGCTGGTTTTGCTATTGGGACACTCACCCTCTTTACTCTCTGCGGCAGTCCCTCAGCCGGCTCAAAGGATTTCAACTGTCCCTTTTTATCGTAGCCCGTCTGATAGAATTGCGGGACATAGAGGCCGTCAAGGCGGGAGGCCAGTTCCCGGAGCGCTTTCCGGCGGCCCTGTCCGGAAAACTGTTTTTCTATCAACAGATCGAGAAAAGGCGGGATGGTTTCTTCCCCCTCGCCCAGTAAAAAGCAGTCTATATATCCGGCCAATGGCTCAGGATTGAGAAAGGTAGCTACTCCCCCGGCCATGACCAAGGGATGTTTATCTCTGCGATCTTCTGTTCGTATGGGGATACCCGCGGCCTGGAGGATATTGAGGACATTCAGGTAATCGTTCTCAAAAGAAATAGAAAATGCCAGGACCTTAAAATCGGTCAGGGGCCGGTGGGACTCTATGGAAATAGGAGACTCGCCCTCCTCCGGCAGAAAGATACGTTCACAGACTACGTACGGATTCTGATTAAAAAGGGCATAAACAACCTGATAGCCCAGGCTGGACATGCCCACATGGTAATGGTTGGGATAAATGAGGGCTACGGGTAATTTACCGTGCCATTTCTTTCTGATTACTCCCTTTTCGGCGGCGAGAAGTTCCTTGCTTAAAACCTGCTTTTTGTACAATGATCTCCCTAAAGAAGTTCAAAGCTCACAGCTCACAGTTCAAAGTTCAGGGTTAAAAAACCGTGAACGTGGAACCCGGAACCGTGAACTTCTTTGGTTGCGACTATGCCGCGCTGTGTTCTCTGTGGCAATCATCAAAATCAGTCTGCCTGCCGGCGCAAGAATGTCGGCACATCCAGTTCTTCTTCATCCATGGCCGCGGCATCGGAGAAACTACGTTTTCGCTGTAAGTTAGTATTCCCGGGTAGTATAGCCCTGGGCTGAAAACGCTCCACGCCCTGGCCTTCCGGAGACGAAGACGGCCCTCTGCTCCCGAGCCAAGGCCGGGCCGGGGCATCCTGTTTTCTGGGCTGAAGCCGGGGCAGAACGGCCTGAGGCGGGGATGCCTCCTTCTCGCTTTCTTCCTCTGTGTTGATGCCGGTGGCGATGACCGTGACGCGGAGTTCATCATCCAAGGCATCATCCAGAACCGAACCGAATATGATATTGGCATCCTCATGGGCCTCTTTCTGGATAAGGGAAGAGGCGGCATATACCTCATCCATGGTCAAACTCTGGTTACAGGAGATGTTGATCAAGACTCCACGCGCTCCGCTTATGGATATATCCTCCAGCAGGGGGCTGGAAATGGCCTTTTGCGCGGCCTCAACGGCCCGGTTTTCTCCGGAGGCAACGCCGGTACCCATGAGGGCCAGACCCATTTCCGACATAATGGTTCTGACATCGGCAAAATCCACATTGATGAGACCGGGCACGGTAATTACATCTGAGATTCCCCTTACGGCATAAAGAAGCACATCGTCGGCCTTTTTCAGCATTTCGAGGAAAGTAGCATTCTTTTCCGCGAGGCTCAGGAGGCGGTCATTAGGGATAGTGATGAGGGTATCCACATGTTTTTTTAATTCGCGAATGCCATCTTCTGCCTGCCGCATGCGTTTTTTTCCCTCAAAATGAAATGGCTTGGTAACTACAGCTACGGTGAGGGCGCCTAGCTCCTTACCGATCTGGGCCACAATCGGCGCACCGCCGGTGCCGGTCCCGCCGCCCATACCGGCGGTAACAAAGAGCATGTCACTACCGGACAGGGCTTCGCGTATCTTGTCTATACTCTCCAGGGCGGCCTGGCGGCCCTTGTCCGGATCGGCCCCGGCCCCCAGCCCACGGGTTACCTCTGTGCCAAGCTGGATCTTAATGTCCGCGCTGGCCACCTCCAGGGCCTGGGCGTCTGTGTTGGCGGCTACAAAACAAACACCCTTTAAGTCGGACCTGATCATATTTCTGACCGCGTTTGTGCCGCCGCCGCCAATGCCGAAGACCTTGATTTTCGCCCCATAATCATCTTCTGCAAACGTAAAGAGCATAACTCCCTCCCCCTG
>JASEGX010000026.1:2311-17022 GCA_030017815.1 Thermodesulfobacteriota bacterium
ACTATAATATCTTATCTTTGAACCATTTTTTCATACGGTTTGTGACCCGATTAAAAATATTTTCGTCCCGGATACGGAATTTTCTCTCCGGTTCATTGTTGAGTCCGTATATGAGAAGACCCACAGCCGTTGCATACATGGGACTGTTTATTACATCCACCAGCCCGGTAACGCCCTTGGGATAACCGACGCGTGTCGGTAAGTTGAAGATTTGTTCGGCCATCTCCGGTATGCCTTCCAGCAAGGCTGATCCGCCGGTAACTATCAGGCCCGCGGCAACAAGTTCCTTAAACCCGGAACGAATTATCTCCTGATCAATCAGGGTAAAAACTTCTTCTACCCGCGGCTCCAGTATCTCACTCAATATATACCGCGAGACGATGCGCGGTTTCCTGCCGCCCACGCTGGGAACTTCGATGGTCTGATCTTTCTGGATCATGGTATTCAGACAACAACCGTGCCTGACCTTGATTTTTTCCGCCTCGGCCATGGGTGTGCGCAGGCCTACAGCAATATCATTAGTCAGGTTGTTGCCGCCCAGACCCAGTACCGAGGTGTGCCTTATACTGCCGCCGGTAAAAACAGCTAAATCGGTGGTGCCGCCGCCAAAATCGATCAGCGCCACCCCCAGGTCTTTTTCTTCATTACTCAAAACCGCTTCCGCCGAGGCCAGAGACTCCAGCACTATATCGCAGACATCCAGTCCGGCCCGGTTGCAACACTTTATTATGTTGTGCGCCGAGGTAACGGCCCCGGTTATAATGTGCACTTTGGCCTCCAGGCGGACACCGGTCATGCCTAAGGGGTCAATTATGCCGTCCTGATCATCTACAATATATTCCTGCGGCAGGATGTGGATGACTTCACGGTCCATTGGTATAGCTACGGCCCGGGCCGCGTCGATCACCCGGTCTATGTCATTCTGCCCTACCTCACGCCCTTTGATGGCAATCACGCCGTGGCTGTTAAAACCCTTGATGTGGCTGCCGGCAATACCGGCATAGACGGACTTTATCTCACAACCCGCCATCAATTCTGCTTCTTCTATGGCCTTCTGGATAGAGTTGACGGTGCTTTCAATATTAACCACCACACCCTTGCGCAGGCCGATAGACGGATGGGAGCCGACTCCCACAATCTTTATCGTATTTTCTTTTACTTCTCCTACTACCGCACAGATCTTGGTCGTGCCGATATCCAAGCCGATAATAATATCCCCTTGATCTTTATCCATAATTAAATTCCCCTAGGATAGCTTGATGGTCTTTCGGATCATAATTTTTCCATTATAATACTCGCAATCCACATAGCTGACCGAATTATAGGCCTCCTTCAAATAAAGGTCATAAAGGACCATTTCCAGTCGCCTGAATTTTTTTACCATATCTCCCATCCCCATTCTTATAGGAAAGCGACCGTCTACTGTATGTAGAACCAGGCCCATCCTGGGGTCTATGTGGATTTCGGAGATATTTCTGGCCGGCAGCACATCTTCAACGTTCTTTTTGGCATAGAGAAGCGGCAAAAGCTCCCGCAGATGCCCGACCTTTTCCGAATCAGAGAGCAGCTCTCCCTTCTTTAAGCCGGTTATAATCGGATAATCCATATTCTCAGCCAGATTTGTCCGTGCGATTATTATGCCCTCTTTATCAACGTAATAAAGCCCGTTATCCTGCAGCAGCGCTACCGGCTGTTTTTCCACGATGCGGATATAAAGGCGGTCAGGCAGTTCCTTACGCACGATGGCCTGTTTGACCCAGGGGTGCGTCTCCAGTGTCCGGCCGATTTTATCCGCATCAATAGCCAGTATATTGCTGTGTATATCCACATTGGCCAGATTACGTATCTCTTCCTTGGAAATGCGCTGGCACCCGGTAATGTGCACTGAATTAATACGAAAGAGGCTGGATTGATACATCCAGCGGCAGCAGGTCCTTGTCAAAAAGATGCCGCCCGCGGACAAAGACAGTAGCAGCACCAGCCCAAATAATAAGATCATGCGCCTTTTACGGCGGCTGTCCGCCCTTTGAGGTATCTTTTTATAGCTACGCACCAATGATCTCTACCTCTGGCTCCAATTTTACTCCAAAGCGGGCCTGGACCTGATCACGAACCAGGCCCAACAGTCCGAGGATGTCCGAGGCCGTGGCCCCGCCGGTATTGACTATGAAATTGGCGTGCTTCCGTGATACCACAGCTCCTCCAGAACGCATACCCTTTAATCCGGCCATCTCAATCAATTTACCGGCGGCTATGCCGGCCGGATTTTTAAAAATAGAACCGGCGCTGGGCTGGCGAAGGGGTTGGGTAGTGCGTTTACGCGCCAGGTTAGAGGTAACCATATCCTGAACCTGCCCGGGATTGCTCCTTCCCAGGCAAAAGGTGCCGGAAAGGATGATATCCCCTTTAGGGACTAAAAGAGTGCGATAGCCAAAGGAGAGCCGGCTCCTCTCCCATCGCCTGACTTTTCCTTCCTCATCCAGGACGCTGATCTCTTGCAAACAGTCTTTTATCTCACCGCCCCAGGAACCGGCATTCATGGATATGGCTCCACCTGCTGAGCCGGGGATACCGGCAGCGAACTCCAGGCCGGAAAACCCGGCCTTAGCCGTAAATTTAACCAGTTGCGAGAGATAAACCCCGCCCTCCACGGTAACCAAAACGGTGGGCCTGTCTTTTGGGTCCGTAACCGTCATTTTTTTGAATCCCATCTTCAGGGAAATAACTACACCGTGAAATCCACGATCGTTAACTATCAGATTTGTCCCCCGGCCGATAACAAAATAAGGTACGCCTTCCTGACGCGCAAAGGCCAGGATTTGCCCCAGGGCGTTGAGACTGCGGGGCATAACCAGGGCATCGGCCGGGCCGCCCACTTTAAGGGATGTCCAGCGTGCCAGCGGCTCATCAAACAGTACCGCGCCGTCACATAATTTCTCTAATTGTCTTTTTACCCTTTTGTTCATTTCCCAAGCCGCGTCAGCAGCTCTTCTCCTACCTGCCAGATATTGCCGGCTCCCAGGGTTAAGACCACATCCCCCGGACGGGCCATCGACTCGAGATGAGAAGCTATAGCCGCCCTGTCCGGCATAAATTGCACGTCCTTATGCCCCTGCCGGCGAATACTCTCACATAGATCTTTTGCCTCTACACCCGGGATCGGCTTCTCGCCGGCCGCATAAATCTCGGTCAGTATGAGCACGTCTGTCTGGTAAAAGGCCTTCACAAAATCCTCGAAAAGGGCCTGCGTCCGCGTGTAACGGTGAGGCTGGAAAAGGACGATGAGCCTCTTCTCTTCCCAGCATTGTCGCATCGCGGTAAGAGTGGCCTTAATTTCCGTGGGATGATGGCCGTAATCATCTACGACGATAACGCCGTTGATTTCCCCTTTGATCTGAAAACGTCGCTGGACGCCGCTGAATTGTTGCAGGGCAGCCTGTATACCGGCGAAGGGTATATCGAGTTCCAGACCGCAGGCCACCGCCGCCAGGGAATTATAAACATTATGTATGCCGGGGACGTTCAGGTTGATCTCTCCAAGTTCCTGCCCCAGATGATAAGCAATATAGCGTCCTCCCAATCCTGACCAGCGGACATCCCGCGCCTGAAAATCGGCCTGAGCGCTGAGGCCGTAGGTAGCATGGCGTTTTTTAATATAGGGTATCAAAGATGGGATATGGTTATCGTCTAAGCAGACGATGGCTATCCCATAAAAGGGCACTTTATTTATAAACTCGAGGAAGGTGGTCTTAATGCACTCCAGGTTGCCGTAGTAGTCGAGGTGTTCGACATCGACATTGGTTACCACCACAATGCTCGGGGAAAGATGCATGAAGGAACCGTCGCTCTCATCGGCCTCGGCCACCAGAAATTTGCCCTGTCCCAGCTTGGCGTTGCTTCCCAGGCTGTTAAGCTTGCCGCCGATGACTACCGTGGGATCGAGGCCGCCCTGAGCCAGGACCGTGGCTACCATAGAAGTGGTGGTGGTCTTGCCATGGGCGCCGGCTACGGCAATGCCGTACTTCAGACGCATCAACTCCGCCAGCATCTCCGCCCGCGGGATGACCGGAATCACAGCCTCCCGGGCATACTGCACCTCAGGGTTATCCCTGGTTACGGCTGAAGAAGTAACCAGGACGTCGGCCCCGTGTACATTTTTTGGATCATGCCCCTTATGTACGGCACAACCCAGTCTGCTGAGGCGGCGGGTAATATCCGTCTCGGCCAGATCAGAGCCGCTGACCTTGTAGCCCAGGTTGATTAGAACCTCGGCTATACCGCTCATGCCGATACCGCCTATGCCTACAAAATGTACATGTTGACCGGTCTTATACATTTACTAGCCACCTATCATCTTAAGACACTCTTCCGCAATAAGCGCAGCGGCGTTTGACTTACCCAGCGTCAATGACCGACTGGCCATATTCTTAAGGGTGCTATGGTCTTCATACAGCGATTTAATCTCCCCGGCCAGAATATCCGGCCTGAGGTCGGCCTGTAGATATACCCTGGCGGCGCCGGCCCTTTCCAGACAGCGGGCATTTACCTCCTGATGGTTATTGGCCGCATAAGGATAAGGGATTAACAGGGCGGGCTTCCCGATAGCGGTCAGTTCAGCCAGGGTACCGGCCCCGGCCCTGCATACCACAACGCTTGCCCGGCCATAGGCCCATCCCATGTCATTAATAAATGCGGAGACCGTGGCCTTAACCCCGGCCTGCTGATAAGCCTCCCTTACCCAAGCCTCGTCTTTCTCGCCGGTCTGGTGAATGAAGTAAAGTCGTTCCTTCAGGTCATTCAGACCAGCCAGAGCAGCGGTTATAATCTCATTTATGCGGTGTGCGCCCTGACTGCCGCCCAGGATAAGGACGGTGAATAGGTCGTCCACTTCCCCAACCTTACCAACTGAATCCAGTAAATCTTTCCGTACTGGATTCCCGGTAAGCATGGCCTTTCGTCCGGGGAAATAGTCCCCGCTTTCCGGATAAGAGATAAATATCCGATCTACGATATGGCCTAAAATACGGTTAGTCAGACCCGGGATGGAGTTCTGTTCCTGTATCGCGGTCTTTATTCCCATAAGCCAACCTCCAAGGGTTACCGGCCCGGAGACATAACCGCCGACGCCCAGGATTAAATGGGGCCGGAAGTCTCTCAAAATGGCCAGTGTCTGTAATATCGCTAAAGGGAGCATGGCCAGGGCCCGAACCGTACCAACTACGCCACGCCCCTTGATACCCTCGGCCCGTATCGTCTTGAACGAAAACCCGTACCGGCGCAGGGCCTCTACATTTATTTTCCTGTCCGTACCTACAAACAGGATGCTCGCGTCTCCTTTGCTCATCAGTTCCCTGGCCACAGCAATCCCCGGGAAAAGATGCCCGCCGGTTCCACCCCCGGCTACAATGATGCGTATTCTCTCTGGCCTCATACATTTTAAGCATTCAAACGTTCGAATGTATCTATCATATCGCGCCAGCAGCCTGCTTTTTTAGCAAGGACCGGGCTGCTTCCTGAAAAATATCTCCCCTCTCTGCGTAACTACGAAACATATCAAAACTCGCACAGGCCGGGGAAAGGAGAACCACATCCCCCGGTGCAGACTCCGCATAGGCCAGACGCACGGCCTCCGGCAGCGTCCCGGCCTCCATAGTCCGGGTCAGATGTCCCAGGGCCTGACGTATCTTTTCTCCGGCCTCGCCGATAAGGATAAGCGCCTTCACCTTATTGCGCACCATATCTTCCAATACCGCATAACTGCCGCCCTTGTCCCGGCCGCCGGCAATCAGTATGACCGGCCGATCGAACCCGGCCAGGGACTTGACCACCGAACCCACATTGGTCCCCTTGGAATCATCATAAAAGCTTACGCCGCCAATCTCGCAGACAAATTCCGTACGGTGATGCAGACCCTCAAACGTCTCCAAGGCCTCCTGTATGGCGGATGGCGTACAGCCGCACACCCGGGCCGCAAGCACGGCGGCCATGATGTTTTCCAGGTTATGCGCGCCCGTCAATTTCACCTTCTCTAATGAATATGTCTCCCCCGCTTCCTGATCCAGGCGGCAGGTCAGCCTGTTCCCCTCCGGGTAGGCCCCTTTGCCGTGCGGCTTATGGCTGAAGGTGAGTATGCGGGAGGGTATTTTACTTACGTACTGCGTCACCACAGGATCATCATCGTTAATAACGGCAAAGTCACCGGCTGTCTGGTTGGCAAAAATCCTGAACTTGGAGAGGGCATAGGCATTAAAAGATGGATAACGATCCAGGTGATCCTCGGTTATGTTCAAAAGGAGCCCCAGCCAGGGTCTAAAGAATTCGGTAGTATCCAACTGAAAACTGCTTATCTCTGCCACCACAAAATCCCTGTCCTGTTTCTGCCCCGCGTAGCCGATCAAGGGACGGCCGATGTTGCCGCCCACGAATATTTTTTTACCCGCATGCGCCAGGATGTGACCGATTAATTCCGTAGTCGTGCTCTTGCCGTTTGTGCCGGTTACCGCGATGACAGGCGTATCTATGAAACGGGCGGCCAACTCTATCTCGCCGATAACCGGGATACCGGCGCGCCTTGCCGCCTGAAGGGATTCAATCTCCAGAGGTACACCCGGGCTGACCACTATCAACCCGGCTGTAAGGAAGGTCTGCATGTTATGTCCACCAGCCTCCAGAGGAATCCTGTTCTCTTCAATCCAGACCAGCTTATCTGCAGGGATATCCTTAAGGGCCGCCGATTCAGATACGGAGACCTTAGCGCCGCGCTCCAGCAGAAACGCGGCAGATTCCTTACCGCTTGCGCCCAGCCCTACCACTAAGACCTTTTTATCTTTAAAGTCCATACTCCAATATATCCTCTGATTACCTTAGTTTCAGGGTGCTTATGGCCACCAACCCCAGAAGAATAGCAATGATCCAGAAGCGCACGATGACCTTGGGCTCCGGCCATCCTTTAAGCTCAAAGTGGTGGTGGAGCGGGGCCATGCGGAAGATACGCCTGCCGTTGGTGGCCTTAAAATATCCCACCTGAAAGATGACGGACAGGGCCTCGACCACAAATATACCACCCACAATGGCCAGCAAAATTTCGTGCTTGGTTATCACGGCCACCGTCCCCAAGGCCCCCCCCAGGGCCAGCGAACCGACATCACCCATAAAGACCTGAGCCGGATAGCTGTTAAACCATAAGAACCCCAGACCGGCGCCTACTAATGCCCCGCAAAATACGGCTATCTCTCCGACGCCCGGTACGTAAGCAATCTGTAGATAATTAGCTATTTTAATATGCCCGGTTAAGTAGGCAAAAATTAGGTAGGTGGCAGCGGCGATGATGGTCGGCCCGATGGCCAACCCATCCAGCCCATCGGTCAGGTTGACGGCATTGGACGCCCCAACAATAACTAATATGGCCAGGGGAATATAGGCCCAGCCGATATCGGGCCTGATGGTCTTGAAAAACGGGATACTGAGGCAGGTATCGAAATTATGATGCGTATAGAGATAGATGCCGATAAACAGGGTAATGGCTAATTGTCCGGCCAGCTTGTAACGACCGCCCAGGCCTTTATTGTTCTTCTTGATTACCTTGCGATAGTCGTCCAGAAACCCGATGCTGCCAAAGCCAACGGTAACCAGCAAGACCAACCAGACATAATGACTACTTAAATCCGCCCACAGGAGCGTGGACGTAACCACGGCAAAGATGATCATGAGGCCGCCCATAGTGGGCGTCCCCTGCTTAGAGAAATGGGACTGAGGGCCTTCTTGACGAATATACTGCCCTACCTGAAGTTCGCTGAGCCGCCTGATTAAATAAGGTCCGACTATGAAAGACAACAAAAGGGCCGTCAATGTGGCGTAGATAGTGCGAAAGGTAATATACCGGAAGACATTGAAAATAGTATGATATACATGCAGGGGATATAATAAGTGATATAACATTTATGTTTCTCCCCGAAGCCCTTTTACAATCTCTTCCATGCGCATGCGACGCGATCCTTTGACCAGCACAAAATCGTGGCCGGAGGTTTTTTGCCTGAGTATTCTAACCGCTTCTTCATGGCTGGACGCGGTAAGGATGCGGCCTTTATCCATACCGCCTGCGATAGCGCCTTCCGTAATAAGAGCGGGGGCAAACTCGCCCATAACGATGAGATATTCTATCCCCAGCCCGGCAATATACCTTCCGATGGAGCGATGGGCCTCCACCGTCTGCTCACCCAATTCCAGCATGTCTCCCAAAACCGCTATCCCGGGCCTACCCCCTTTAATTTCTTTAAGGGTTTCCAGGGCGGCCCGCATAGAGCCCGGATTGGCGTTATATGTGTCATTTATTATGGTTATGCCCTGAGGGAGCTTAATAAGCTCTAACCGGTTTGCCGCCGGACGGAATTCTTCCAGGGCTTCTTTGATAGTCTTAATATCCACTCCCATAGCCAATGCTACAGCGCTTGCGGCAAGGGCATTTGTGATGTTGTGCCGCGCCGGCGTCTGTAAGGTTACTTGTGCAGTCCCCTCGCGTGACACTAAAGAGAAATTTAGCATTCCTTCCGGTCGGGATATGATCTCCCGGGCAGTAACTTCCGCCCCTGGACCAAGCCCAAAACCAAGCTTACGCGCCCTGCATTTTCGGGCCAGATTCGAAACATGGGGATCATCCACATTAAATACGGCCAAATCCTCCTCATCCAAAGCGGCATAAAGTTCGCCCTTGGCCCTGGCTACCCCTTCTATAGTTTTAAGCCCCTCCAGGTGGGCCATCTGCACATTGGTAATTACCCCTATATCCGGCCTCGCAATCTGGGCCAACCGTTCTATTTCCCCGAGTCTGTTCATGCCCATCTCCAGGACGGCTACTTTATCCGTGGGCTTAACCGCCAGGAGAGACAGAGGCAATCCGACGAGGTTGTTAAAGTTACCCATGGTCTTGGCCACATTAAAGCATTTAGCCAGGATGCCGGCGGTCATCTCCTTGGTGGTAGTCTTGCCGCTGGATCCGGTAATGGCTACCACCTGCGCAGGATTGGCGCGGCGCCAGAAAGAGGCAATGTCGCCTAAGGCGGTTAAGGTATCATCTGCCTCGATGACCACGGCCGGAGTAAAAAGGTTCCGGCCTGCCTGCTCAGACCACCAGCCTTTACGGACTAAAATACCGCTTACACCTTTAGCTAACGCTTCTGACACAAAGTCATGGCCGTCAAAACGTTCCCCCTTCAGACACAGAAAAAGATCTCCTTCTTTTGCCGCGCGGGAATCTATGGCCGTACGGTCAAAAGAAACGGCCGTGCCGCCCTGGAGCAGCATCCCTTTTGTAGCATACAATACATCTAAAGCTGTTAGCCTTCTCATATCCCGCCCGGTATCAAGACAGACTGCCAAAGGCATGCCTCACCTCCAGCCGATCGTCAAAGGATAAAATATTCCCTCTTACGATCTGATAGTCTTCATGGCCTTTGCCGGCAATGACGATGGCATCTCCCGGCCGGGCCAGGCGCGAGGCCAGCCTGATAGCCTCGCGTCGATCAGGCATAATGACATAGCCCGCCTCAGGCGGGCCGGCCAGGATGCTATCCGGCTCAACTCGCCGCAAAGGAGATTCCTTTATTCCTTCTTCAATATGCCTGATAATCTCCAGAGGATCTTCCTCCCGAGGGTTGTCTGAGGTTATTATTACTATCTGGCTGAATTGGGCGGCTATCCGCCCCATAATGGGCCTCTTGCCCTGGTCGCGATTACCGCCGCAACCAAATACACTGATAAGCCTTTTAGGATTAAGGGCCTGTACGGTGCTTAAGATTTTTTCCAGGGCATCCGGAGTATGGGCATAGTCCACTAAGACCGTGGCCTTACAGGGATTCTCGATGCGATCCATGCGTCCCGGCACAGCGCTCAATGCCTCTATCCCTTTTTTTATAACCTCGCACGAAAGACCCAGAGCCAGCCCTACCCCTGTGGCCGACAGCATATTGTAAAGGTTGTACTCACCCAGGAGTTTTGAATGCAGGCCGAAGGTCCCTTTTGGGGTAACTATCTCTGCCTCGATCCCATCCAGGGTAAAAGATGTGTTCCGTGCCGTTATATCTGCCCCATGATCTCTTAGTCCATAGGTCAAAAGAAGGTCCCGCTGGGTCTTGAGCAACTCCTTCCCCCAGGGATCGTCGATATTGATAACTGAGCAAGGTCGCTTTACCCTTCTGCTCTCCTCCAAAACTGTGGTAAAAAGCCTTTCCTTGCAACGAAAATAATTCTCCAGGTCGTGATGATAATCCAGGTGATCCCGCGATAAATTGGTATAGACCGCTACATCAAACCGGCAGGAACCAACCCTCTCCTGATCCAGGGCGTGAGATGACACCTCCATAACCACGTGCGTTATCTTCTGATCAGCCATCCGGCGGAGGAGCTTTTGCAACTCCAGGGACTCAGGTGTGGTGAAAGGCGCCTTCAGCACCTCACATCCAAAGCGATAATTGACCGTTCCAATAACCCCGGCAGAAAGACCCGCGGCCTTTAAAACAGATTCTACCAGGTAAGATGTGGTCGTCTTACCATTAGTGCCGGTAATACCTACAAGGCACAATCTCCCTGTTATGTCTCCATAGTAGGCGCTGGCGATGCAGGCCAGGGCCTGGCGGGTATTGGGAACCCTGATTATGCTTAAGCCGGCAGGCGTGGAATTCAGTTTAAAACCGTTTTGCACTACCACTGCCTTAGCCCCGTGCCTGATAGCATCATGGATATAAGCGTGCCCATCGGCCTTTAATCCGGAAATAGCCACAAAAAGGCTCCCCTGGCTTACCTTCCGGGAGTCATAGGCGACATCGGCAATTTCAATATCCGGCAGGCCTTCCGTAAGCTCTTTGTCGATTGAGGCTATTAATTGGGGTAGTCGCATATCCTAAAAATCCTGCCTTCTATGAAGACGGTTTAAATTCTATTACACAACGAGAATTCTTTCTTAGCCTTGTTCCCGGCGCCGGTGATTGACAAACCGCAACTCCGGAACCGGTGACTACCAGAGAGACGTCATATCCCTGAAGCATATACAGGGCTTCCCGCATGGATTTGCCCCGTACGTTCGGCATAACCATGGCCTTTGTAGCCGGGGCCGCAGTAGGCCTGCAGCTATTTTGAGCTTTATTCTCTCTTTCGGTGTAACCCCGGTCTTTTTTTTCTCTATATGAACTAAGCGCTTTTGACCGGGGACGGGTTAATACTCTAAGAGAGGCGTAGGCTATATCTTTTATCCGGTGTTCTATTTTTGTCCTTGATTCCTCTTCCCCCGGGGCTCCTTCGATTATCATCAGTATGGCTACCTTAGGATTATCAGCCGGCACGCCCCCCAATAAGTATTTAATATAATCAACCCCGGACGAATTGTCGAGAGAGGGATGATCCGGGGATGAAATACCGGCGGGAGGCCGGACATAATTGCAAGCTGTAAGCAAGATAAAGTTTTTATCCTCTTTGCCTTGCTGATTTCTAAGGATGGCGCTTATTTTCTCAGATGTCTCCGGCGTGCATGCCTGTCTTGCCGGAGCGCACTGATATTCTTTTATTAAATTACCTTCACTGTCGGTTACCTTTGAGACCACGTGAGGCGGCATAAACAGGCCGTGGTTTAAGATAGCCCCAAAGGCAGTGATGAGCTGAAGGGGAGTTGCCGTAATCCCTTCACCCCGGTAAAATGCAGATATATCGCCCTTATATTGGCTATAAGGCGGCAAAGTGCCGCTATTTTCGGCAGGCAGACAGATACCTGTCTTATTGCCAAATCCGAGCTTGAGAAGAAAATTATATAGAAACTCCGGCGAAGGGGTGTGGGGGGATTCAGAAAGATTTTTTTCATTGTCCTTTGTGTCGCCATGCGACACGTGTGTTGCATTATCACGCCCTTGCATGGCCGGGACACTGGATTTTTCTCTTAAAGTCTGCTCTTCAATGGCCGCCGCCGCTCCAAAAAACCCGGCCAGTTCACCCAGCTCATATATATCGGTGACGGCCCGATTCCTGCGCAGCGAGGCATTGGCCTCCCAGAAGGTGTTAAGATTGTAAGACGGATAATTAGCCATAGCTAATACAGCCCCGCTCTTAATATCCATGACAATAACGGCGCCTGCTTTAACTATATTATCTTTAGCCGGAGCCGGACAAAACCCCCTCTCCGCCACGGCCTGAACGTTACTATCCAGAGTCAGAATAATATTATTGCCCTTGCCGGCATTAACCTCTGTTACCCCGCCATTGAATGTCAAGCGGGTTGACTCGTCGCATTTCTTCTGAAGCGACAAAGGGGTGCTGCACAGGAGATCATCATAGGCTGACTCTAATCCCTCTATGCCGTGACCATCCGTATCAGCAAAGCCTATAATCTGAGCGGCCAGGCTGTTCCGGGGATAGAGGCGGCAGTTTTCATTAATAAAATGGATACCCTTGAGCTTAAGATTCTTTATCATCTCTGCCTGATGGGAGGCCACACGACGGGCTATCCATACAAAGGCCTTCTCACATTCGAGCATCTTGAGTAGATCTTTTTCGTTGATTCTGAGTGTGTTGGAAAGGGCGGCCGCCGTCTGGGCCGGATCGTCAACATCCAGAGGATGGGCATAAACAGAGTAGGCGGTAGCGGTTACAGCCAGCTCCCTGTAGCTCCGGTCGAAAATGCCGCCTCGATAAGGAGCGAGGGATAAGGCAGCTTCCGGAGTGTGGCCATGCCCCGAAATTTTTTTATCCTGTTCACCTGCATGGAAGGCACGGGCTAATAGAATGCCCGACCCTGATATAAGGATCGCCAGGATAATAATATAGGGGGCATAATTCTTGCGCTTACCGGTTTCTCTTTTCATCTAATAATCACAAGCTGTTCTTTGGATGGACGTTGTAATCCCAGTTCACGTTTTGCCGATTGTTCTATCCGTGCCGGAGATTTTAGATATTTCCATTCCTGCTGTAAGCTGTGATTTTCGCTTAAAAGTTTCTTGTTTTGTTTCTCGGCAACGATTCCCCGGGACTCGCTTTCTGTAATCGTGCCTCCTAATGCCACAAGTGACAGGAGACATATCGCCAGGCTGCCCACCAGGGCAATTTTTCCGCCGGGCAAAGATAACTTGGCGGTCTTGTGTTTAGCCTTCTTTCCGACGGTCAGGTTTCCGATAAACGCCCTTTTGGGCAAGCGAATGGTGGAAACATTAGACATGCTTACTCCTCCTTTAAGCCGCGAGTCGCTCCGCCACCCTCAATTTAGCGCTGCGGGCCCGCGGGTTAGCAGCACATTCCTCAGGTGACGGAATAATGGGTTTACGTGTAATCCGACGCAGCACAGGCCGTTCACCCATGAGTCCGGTCTGTTCCATCTCCTGGAATTTTCTTTTGACAATTCTATCTTCAAGGGAGTGAAAGGAAATAATGCAGAGCCGCCCCCCCGGCTTGAGGAGACTGACAACACCCTGTATCGCACGGGCCAGATTCTCTAATTCCCGGTTGACCGCGATCCGCAAGGCCTGAAACGTACGTGTGGCCGGATGAATATTGGCAGGATGAAACTTACGCGGTATGGCCGAAGCAACCAGCGAGGCCAGTTGTACGGCTGTATTAAGCGGCTCTCTTTCCCGCTGCCGGCCGATCACCTTGGCAATCCTCCGTGCCCATCTTTCTTCCCCGTATTCCCTTATAATCTTCTCCAGTTCTCTCTCAGGGAAACGGTTAACAATATGCCGGGCGGTCAATGGATTTTGTTTGTCTATGCGCATATCAAGTATCTCATCCTGTTTAAAGCTGAACCCACGGCCGCTCTGCTCCAGATGATAAGAAGAAATGCCCAGATCCAGTAATACCCCGTCAACCTTTTCAAATCTCAGATCTTGCGATATAAGCGGCAAGTCAGCAAAATTCCCTTTTACCAGGATAACACGGTTGCCGAAGGGGGCTAAATGCTCACGCGCTATATGCAGAGAGTCCTCATCCCAGTCAATACCGACCAGTATCCCATCGGGTTTGATTCTTTCCAATATAGCCGCGGCGTGGCCTCCCATGCCTACGGTTCCATCAACATATATGCCGCCGGGATGACAGTCCAGATGATGAAGGACTTCCTCACGCATAACGGGTACATGCCATCTGGTCACGGGTTTTCCAGGGTCAAAATTAAATCCCAATTTGGGCTAATGTTGCACTCAGTTGCTGATAATTCTCCCGGGATTTATTGATCTCCTCATCCCATAGGGCCTTATCCCATATCTCAAAGTTTTTAAGCATCCCGGCTAATACAATCTCTTTATCCAGACCCGCATATTCACGAAGGCTGGGAGGGATAAGAACCCTTCCCTGCCGATCCAGCGGGCATTCCACAGCACCGGAGATAAACAACCTTAAAAAGGCCTTGACATTTTCGTCTATGGCAGATAGAGAAGCCGTTTTATTCTCAATCAGCCGCCACTCTTCAAAAGGGTAGGCTACTAAACAGCGGTGGAGATTGGTTATAATAAGGCGATCATCGTACCCGGCCCTGAGGACCTCGCGAAAGCGCGCCGGTATAATTAAGCGACCCTTACTGTCCAGGGTATGTGTTGACCTGCCACGAAACAAACTATTTCTGCCTCTGGAATAGATTTTACACCACTTTAATCCACTTTACTCCCCTTTTCGCCACTATATGGCCAGGACTTTAATTTGTCAAGAAAAAATCTGCCCCTATTAATAGCAACTAATAGCAACAG
>JASEGX010000222.1 GCA_030017815.1 Thermodesulfobacteriota bacterium
CACCGTCAGAAGTAGCTTCTCCATTTGTTGCACTTCAAGGTTGAATGTAGGCAATCTAAGCGAAGCAAGTTTCGAGAAATTTAACCCAATAACTCACAAAAATCTGTGAACTCTGCGTAATCTGTGGATTAAGAGGAACAAAAATGGATCAGATTAGAATTGGCAAGTTCAGTTTTATTAACACCAGCCCTATATATTACCCGCTCGAACACATAGTAGGCTTAAACGGCTTTCAGGTGATAGAGGGATCTCCTTCGGAACTAAACGCCCGCTTTTTCCGCGGGGAATTAGACATCAGCGTCATATCCTCACAGGAATACGGTCTCCATGCGGAAAGATACCTCCTCCTCCCTGAACTGGCCATTGTCTCGCAGGGAACGGTCAAAAGCGTGCTCTTTTTCAGCAAGTATCCGCTTAAGGCCCTCAGCGGGCGACGCATCCTTATAACTGATAAGTCACAAACCTCGGTAGCTCTCCTGAAGATTATCCTGGAAGAATTTTATGAGGTATTCCCCATCTATGAGACAGGCGACCTGTCCGCAAAAGACGTCCATGCCCGGGAGGTCGCCGGCTTTCTGGCTATAGGCGACGAGGCCCTGCGGTTTCGTATCGAAAGTCAGGAACCTTATATTATTGATCTCGGCGAGACCTGGAAGAAGTTTGCCGGCCTGCCTTTTGTATATGCGGTGTGGGCAGTGCGGCGGGAATTCTATAATCAGTTTCCGCAGAAGGTATGGGAGGCCTGCCGTCTCCTTAAACAGTCACGGGATAAGGGCCTTAAGACCCTGGAAAAGATCGGAGGCCGCTTTGCTCCACATATCCCTATGTCTAAGGAGGCATGCCTGGCCTACTTACGAACCCTGTGTTTTGACTTAACCCCGGAGGCGCTGGAGGGGATGAGGCTGTTCTTCCGCTATCTGGTCAAACGCGGTGAATATCCTTCTCCGGTGGACATAGAATTTATACCCGAGGCAGATAAGGCGATAATCTAAATGTCAAACGAAGAAAAGAAAGCCTTCGTAGAAAAGAAATTTTCATCCATCACCCCGCGCTACGATTTCCTTAATTCCCTGCTGAGTTTAAATATTGACCGCTACTGGCGATGGGTGACCGCCCGTGAATTAGACAATTATACGGAAGGACCAATCCTCGACCTCTGTGCCGGCACACTGCCCCTAAGCCTTAGTATAGCCAGGCGCAGGCCCGAACGACATGTACTAGCGCTCGATTTCTGCCGGGATATGCTGGCCTACGGTCGCAACAGACTAAATGGACAGGCAGCAGGCCGGCAAATTATCCCGATTTGTGCAGACGGCGAAGAAATACCCTGCTGCGATAATACCTTTTCCGGGATTACCGTGGCCTTTGGGGTACGTAACCTGAGCAATCTGGATAAGGGCCTAAAGGAGATGTGGCGCGTCCTCCGGCCTGGAGGGAAACTCGTCATCCTTGAATTTTCTCGCCCTAAAAATTCGATCATGCGGCCGCTCTATTTTTTCTACCTCATGCGGATTCTGCCATATATCGGCGGCCGGATATCGGGGGACGAAGAGGCCTACCGTTATCTGGCGACTTCCATCCGTCAGTTCTGCTCACCCGAACAACTGGCGCAAAAGATGGAAGCGGCCGGCTACATAAAGGTGGATCGTCGTCCGCTCACAGCCGGGATAGTGACTTTATATACGGGAGAAAAGCCTTGATATTCACTGCGGAGAGCGTAGAGAGTACGGAGCCGGATAAAAAACAAGAAGTAGAATTAAGTGACAAATTCAAACCGGACATTTTTGACATTTAGTCATTTGGGCTTTATTTGAGCTTTGGAGTTTGACATTTAGGCTTGATGTAACAGCCCTGATACTCTGTGTGCTTTGCGTACTCTGCGGTAAATAGGATATTTCGAGCGCTAAATGGGAGGTTCACCTTGGGCTATAAGAATCTGCAGGAATTCATCCGCCTTCTGGAAAAAGAAGGTGAGTTAAAGAGGGTCACGGAGCCGATAAGCCCGTACTTAGAGATTACGGAAATTACGGATCGCGTCTGCAAAAAAGGCGGGCCCGCTCTCCTTTTCACCAATGTCGTCGGTCATGACATGCCGGTCTTGATGAACGCCTTTGGATCATACCGGCGCATGTGCCTGGCCCTTCAGGTCGCGAACTTCGAAGAAATCGGAAAAGACATCCTGACCTTCCTGGAGGCCGAAGCCCCAGATACCTTGATCAAAAAGCTCAAGATGATACCAAAGCTTAAACGGCTGGCCGATATGTTCCCGAAGATGGTGAGCAAGGCCCCTTGCCAGGAAGTGGTAATAAAAGATAATATCGACCTTATGCGCCTTCCGGCGCTGCACTGCTGGCCTAAGGACGGCGGACCTTTTATCACCCTTCCTCTGGTCTTTACCAAACACCCGGAGACCGGCGTGCGTAACTGCGGGATGTACCGCATACAGGTCTTTGACGCTACGACAACCGGTATGCACTGGCACACCCACAAGGGCGGGGCCCAGCATTACCGCATAGCCGAAAAACGCGGCGAGCGGCTGGAAGTGGCGGTAGCCATCGGCGCAGACCCGGCTACAACTTATGCGGCCACGGCTCCTCTGCCGGAAGACATCGATGAGATGGTCTTCGCTGGTTTTCTCCGCTCCGAACCGGTTGAGCTGGTACAGTGCCTCACCGTCGATCAGCAGGTGCCGGCCGAGTCGCAGATTATCCTTGAGGGCCATGTAGAGCCGGGCGAAAGACGCATAGAAGGCCCCTTTGGCGACCATACCGGCTATTATTCACTGGCGGATAAGTATCCAGTCTTTCATGTCACCTGTGTCACCCATCGCAAAGACGCCGTCTATCCGGCGACCATCGTGGGCCGGCCGCCTATGGAAGACTGTTATATGGCCAAGGCCACCGAACGCATCTTCCTGCCGTTGATAAAAAAACAACTGCCGGAGATCGTGGATATGAACCTCCCCCTGGAAGGGGTATTCCATAACCTCGCCTTCATCTCCATTGATAAACGTTATCCGGGGCATGCCCGTAAGATGATGCACGCCCTCTGGGGGATGGGACAGATGATGTTCACCAAGATTATAGTCATCTTTGACCGGGAAGTCGATGTACAGGACCTCTCCCAGGTCCTGTGGCGTCTCGGCAATAATGTCGATCCGCGGCGGGATGCGGTTATTACCGATGGGCCGGTGGATGCCCTGGATCATGCCTCACCCCTTCCCCACTACGGCGGTAAAATGGGTATCGATGCCACACGTAAGTGGCCGGAGGAGGGATTTGAACGCGACTGGCCGGAGATCATTGAAATGGATGAGGCCGTAAAAAAGAAAATTGATGCCATCTGGGAAAAATTAAGTCTATAGTGAATTTATCTGCCTCGGACAGGCAAAGGGCGATAAAACACTCATGTCTCAAAG
>JASEGX010000223.1 GCA_030017815.1 Thermodesulfobacteriota bacterium
ATCGATATCGATTCTCTTGGGGTGTATCAAGCTGAGCCAGTTCTTCTGCATACTATTTCCCTATGTCTTTGATTAGCGCTCTATTTTCTGTAACTAAGCTGCTACTGCGCCGGAGGAAAAGACGAGCACCAAACCAGGAGAGCCAGGCCGTACTTAATGAATCGCCCTTCTGGGTCTTTCCTCTGCCGAAAGCAGGGGAGTGCCAATCCGCTCTTGCCGGATACTACTTCGAATAGAGCTCAACCACCAGCTGTTCATTAACAGGCATGGTCAAATCATCCCGCTGAGGCAGCGCCTTCACCACGCCCTTCATATTTGCCTTGTCCAGTTCCATCCAGGGGGGCAATCCTCTGCGGGCGACCATCTCCATCGCTTCCTTGATCTTGGCCGTATTCACGCTCTTTTCACGTACCGCGACGACGTCTCCTGTTTTAATCAGATAGGAGGGAATATTAACAGGTTTACCGCCGACGGTGAAATGCCGGTGGCTCACAAGCTGTCGCGCCTCGCTGCGGGAGCCCGCAAAACCCATGCGGAACACAATGTTATCCAGGCGCCTCTCCAAAAACAGCAGCAGATTACTACCGGTAATCCCCTTCTGCTGATCGGCTTTCTTGAAATATCCCCGGAATTGCTTTTCCAAGAGACCGTACATGCGCTTGAGCTTCTGCTTCTCACGAAGCTGTACGCCGTAATCGGAGCCCTGCTTCTTCCGCGCCTGTCCATGATCACCCGGAACGTAACCCCTCCGTTCAAAGGCGCATTTCTCGGTGAAGCACCTGTCTCCCTTTAAAAATAATTTCAAACCGTCTCTGCGGCACAGCCTGCAGACAGATTCAGTATATCGTGCCAAAAAAGCCTCCCTGATCAATGATCAATAATGGTTGTTAATTGTTAGACCCGTCTCTTCTTCGGGGGACGGCAGCCATTATGGGGTATCGGCGTCACATCCCTGATCAGGCTGATGGTAAGGCCCGCAAGCTGCAATGATCTGAGGGCGGATTCCCGACCGGCGCCAGGCCCCTTTACGTATACCTGGACCCTTCTCATGCCATGCTCCCTGGCCTTTTTCACCGCGTCCTCCGCGGACATCTGGGCGGCAAAGGGCGTGCTTTTTCGGGACCCTTTGAAGCCCTGAACGCCGCCGGAAGACCAGGAAATCACATTTCCACTCATGTCTGTAATAGTTACTATCGTATTATTAAAGGTGGATTGTATATGCGCAATCCCCTCAGATATATTTTTCTTCTCTTTCTTCTTGACTACCTTTTTCCCTGGCCTTGCCATCTTGCCTCCATTTTATTCAATGGTTATTTACTTTTTCTTCCCCGCAATGGCCCGGCGCGGACCCTTTCTCGTGCGGCCGTTGGTGCTTGTCCGCTGCCCTCTGACGGGCAGACCCTTACGATGCCGCAATCCCCGATACGTCCCCAAATCCATAAGACGCTTGATGGACATGGCAATTTCACGCCTCAGATCGCCCTCGACTTTACATTCCTTGTCAATGACGTTTCTTATCGCCGTGATCTCCACATCGTTCAGCATATCGGTCTTTGTCTCGGGGCTCACCTCCGCCTTTTGCAAGATTTCCTTGGCCCTCGGCCTCCCAATGCCGTATATGTAGGTTAAAGCAATCTCCATCCTCTTGTTTTTCGGTAAATCCACACCTGCAATTCGCGCCACCTGCTAACCTCCTGAAATTGCCCTGCTTATCCCTGACGTTGTTTATGTTTGACATTTTCGCACAGGACTCTCAAGACCCCGCGTCTTTTGACTATCTTACACTTGTCACATATTTTCTTAATGGAAGCCCTAACTTTCACGACCAAACTCCTCACCAGCGCCGTCGGTACCTCAGGCCCAGTATTTACTTTGTCCTGTAAATGATCCGTCCCCTGGTCAAATCATATGGTGAAAGCTCCACCGTAACCCGGTCGCCAGGTAGAATCTTGATAAAGTGCATTCTCATTCTCCCAGAGATATGCGCCAAAACACGATGTCCATTTTCCAGTTCCACTCGGAACATGGCGTTAGGCAAAGGCTCTACTACCTTGCCTTCCACCTCTATAGGCTGCTCCTTTACCATATCATGCCCACTTTGTCTCCAAGTAAATTGTTTGCGCTACTGGTCAAATGGTTTTCCTCTGAGCTGACTCAAGATGCACGGCCCATCTTCGGTAATTGCCACAGAATGCTCGTAATGCGCCGAGTATTTGTGATCCCGGGTGACAACCGTCCACCCATTTTCCCTGACCGCGACCTCACAGGCGCCTGCATTCACCATCGGTTCAATCGCAAGAACCATTCCGGCCTTCAACTCAATACCTTTCCCCGCCGTTCCATAGTTCGGGATCTGTGGCTCCTCATGCAGCTGTTTGCCGATGCCGTGTCCCACATAATCTCTCACCACAGAAAACCCTGCCGCCTCTACCCGCCTCTGCACCGCGGCCGATATGTCTCCCAGTCTATTCCCGGCCCGCGCCTGATTTATCGCATCGTAGAGACTGGCCTCCGTCACCTTAATCAGCAGCTGTGCCTCAGGGGAAATCCGCCCGACCGGGACGGTTATTGCCGCATCGCCATAGTATCCCTGGTGGAATACGCCAAAATCGATGCTTATAATATCCCCTTCCTGAAGCTCGCGCCCGGACGGCATTCCATGGACAACCTCTTCGTTCACCGAGGTGCAGAGTGCGTAAGGATAGCCCTGATACCCCTTGAAGGCCGCCTTGACACCCTTTTTGCGAACCAGATCCTCCGCTTGTCTGTTTAGCTGAAGAGTCGTAACCCCTGGCTTGACCTTTTCCTTCAGCTTTTCCAGGATATACGCGACGATCCTGTTGTTCTCCCGGAGCCTTTCAATCTCTGCCGGTAGCTTCAGGGTGACCATTAGCTTCCCTTTTTAAAAGAGCACGCAGCCAACTGTTATCTTCTTCGCGCAATTTTCCCCTTCTTCATAAAACCCTCATACTGCCTGGTTAGAAGATGGGTTTCAATCTGCCCTGCGGTATCGAGAGCCACCCCGACGACAATCAGAAGGGCAGTGCCGCCGAAATAAAAGGGCACGTTGAAGTTACTTATCAGAATGCTCGGGAGGACACATACCACAGATACATAAATGGCGCCGCTGAAGGTAAGTCTGGTCAATACCGTATCTATGTATTCCGCGGTCTTTTTCCCCGGCCTGATGCCCGGCACATATCCGCCATACTTCTTTATGTTTTCCGCGACATCCAGCGGATTGAAGGTGACGGCGGTGTAGAAGTAGCAGAAAAATATGATGAAGCCTACAAAAAGGACCTCATAGCCTATTCTCCCGGGGATGAGTGTATCCGCGACGGACTTCATCCAGGGATGAGGGATGAAGTTGGCTATCGTTGCCGGGAACATGATAATAGATGAGGCGAATATGGGC
>JASEGX010000027.1 GCA_030017815.1 Thermodesulfobacteriota bacterium
CGGTTTTGTTTCGCGCCCACAAACGAATCCTGCCATATAATCGATGAAGCAGCTTGCAAGGATAAATGCACCTATTTTTGAGTTGCCAGATGAAGCCTTTTTGATGTCGAGAAAAGCCCCATCATAAAGAGCATTTTTGATGAGATTGATGATTGCTTGACTCATTTTCCTTTCTTAGCCTAACTTATATATTATGTAGACTCTTTTTTTTCGTCTGAGCTGAATATGATAGGTATCGTATAGAAATCTGCCAAAAAACGCAACAGGATAAACTGGACTCCGGATTAAGCATGTCCTCAACTTGATTGGGGATCCGGAATGACCATCGTGTAAGATCATTCCTGAGACAGTACATGCGGAGTCCCTGAAGAATCTTGGCGCCTGACGCTGAGGCATGTATGATACCAACATTGAAAAATTGACATAAGCCGCAAAAAAGCATAAATAATACAGAGCAAACGGACTTTTTACGAGGCCGTCCCAATTACCATGAGGTGATACCATGTATTCACGCATGCTGGTGCTTCGCTTTCCGCAAGATATCGTAGATAGACCGATCGTCTGCAACCTGGTCAGGGAATTTGACCTCTCTTTCAACATCCTCAAGGCCACCATCCTGCCGGGGCAGGATGGTCTTATGATTATGGAGCTGAGCGGGCACCGCAAGAATTTTAATCGGGGGATAAAGTTTCTGGAAGAATGCGGGGTAAAAATAAAGACCATCGGTCAGGACATCAACCGCAATATGGACAAGTGTCTTCAATGCGGGGCCTGCACCGCCGTCTGCCCCACCGGGGCCCTTTATATCCGCCGTCCGGAGATGGAGGTATGCTTCGAACCGGAAAAATGCAGCGGTTGCGAACTCTGTGTGGCGGCCTGTCCGGTGAGGGCTATGGAAGTTCATCTGCGTAATGCCTCAGGATTTTAAAAGCCGCCCATTTTGTGGCCTTCCTGCCCTATCCCCTTCTCTATGAGTAATTATCCCCCACAAAAAAGGATTGCCGTAGCCTTAAGCGGAGGCATAGACAGCGCCGTGGCCGCCGCCCTGCTTAAAGAGGAAGGGTGCGACATCTTTGCCCTGCACATGCTGATCCCCACGGAGGATATGGCCGTATGCGCCGAAAAAGCCGGGGCCGTGGCCCGTCGTCTCAATATCCCTTTTTACACCGTTAATGTGGAAAAGCCGTTCACCGAAGAGGTCATCCATTATTTTATTGATGAATACCTGCGGGGCCGGACTCCCAACCCTTGCGTGGTCTGCAATAAGCAGATCAAACTGGGCGTCCTTTTGGAGAAGGCCTTATCCCTCGGCGCGGAAAAGATAGCTACCGGCCATTACGCCCGCGTGACATATAATGAGGAGTCCGGCCGGTTCATCCTGCGCAAGGGTTCCGACCGCGCCAAGGATCAGTCCTATTTTCTCTGCACGCTCAGGCAGGAACAACTGGCCCGAATCCTTCTTCCGCTGGGTGAGATGTCTAAACCCGAAGTCAAAGATTATGCCTCCCGCATAGGGCTTAAAGACTTATCCGAACGTGAAAGCCAGGAGGTCTGTTTTATCCCCCGTGGAGATTATAAAGAATTCCTGCTGGGACGAATACCGCCGGGCCTGGTTAATTCCGGCGATATCGTGGATACTAAAGGACGTATCCTGGGAAAACACCAGGGTATTTTTAGTTTCACCATCGGGCAGCGCCGGGGGCTTGGCCTGCCGGATACGACTCCTTTTTACGTCTTGGGGTTTAATGTTGAGAAAAAACAGGTTATTATTGGCAAGAAGGAAGACCTCTATCGCCAGGATTGCATAGTAGAAAAAGTAAATTGGGTCTCTATACGGGAAATCACGCAAGCATTGAAGGTCAAAACGCGTATTCGTTATAAACACAGGGAAGCCCCTGCAATACTGACACCTGTAGATGCTGCCACTGTCCGCGTCCGGTTTCTGGAACGGCAAAAGGCCATTACGCCGGGACAGGTAGCCGTTTTTTATGAAGGGGATGCGGTGGTAGGAGGCGGATTCATTGCCTGAAATACAGAGAATTGCCATTGAGACCCTGGGCTGTAAGGTCAATCAATTTGAATCGGCAGCCATAGAAGAACAGCTCAGGACCAAAGGCCATACTATAGTCCCGTTTTCGCAGCCGGCCGACGCATACATCATAAACACGTGCACGGTCACGGCCAAGGCGGATTTTCAGTCCAGGCAGCTCATCCGCCGGGCTATGCGTACCAATCCTGCCGCCAGGATTATCGCCACCGGCTGCTATGTCCAGACGGCCAGCCGGGAACTGCTGGAATTCTGCCAGGCCGGCAATGTCTGTCTGGTTGGGAATGATCGAAAATTTAACCTGGCAAACTACCTCATCCCGCATAACCCGGATACCTCCTTTGAAATCTACGTAGGGGCTATAGAAGAGGTAAAAAATATCTGTCCCTTCACCGTTGAACATTTCCCGCGGCGAACCAGGGCCTTTCTCCGAATACAGGACGGCTGCAATGCCTTTTGCTCCTATTGTATCGTCCCTTATGCCCGGGGGCGCAGCCGCAGTCTGACGCCGGTTGAGGTGCTTAAACAGGCGGAGCGGCTTGTGGAGGGCGGCTATCAAGAAATAGTCCTTACCGGCATCAACCTGGGCCGGTACGGCCGCGATATCACCCCGCCGACCTCGCTCTATGAACTTCTGGTGTCGTTGGAAAAGGTGAACGGGCTTCGTAGAATCCGCCTCAGCTCGATCGAACCCGCGGAAATAACAAAAGAACTGGTGACATTCATGGCCAAATCAGAGGTCATCTGTCCCCACTTCCACATCCCCCTGCAGAGTGGAAGTACAGAGACGTTAAAAAGGATGAACCGCCATTACACCGCGGAATTTTATAGGGATATGATCGGCATGATTCATGATGCCATACCTGTGGCAGCCATAGGCACGGATGTAATGGTCGGCTTTCCGGGAGAGGGGGAAAAGGAGTTTAAAGATACCTATGATCTCTTATCCGAACTGCCCATAACCTATCTGCACGTATTCCGCTATTCCGCCCGTCGGGGAACAGCCGCCTATGCCTTTCCGGAAAGCGCAAACGCAAAGGCAGCCACTCTGAGGGCCGGACGGCTTAAGGAGATGGGGCTTCTCAAAAAGAAAACATTCTATTTTCGAAACCTGGGACAAAAGACCAGCGTTCTCATCGAGGGCCGGGACAGGCGCTCTAAACTTTATAAAGGGCTTACGCCCAATTACATACCGGTTTTGATAGACACAAAGGGGGTGTCGATCAACGGGATGATAGACGTAAAAATCGAACGCATCCTGGGCGATCAGGTTATTGGTGTTCTTCTGTCATCCGACAGGAATTAGTTATTCCTTAGAACCTGATAACCTTACGAACCAGGAACCCCATAATGCCGATGACTACAAGCTCTGCAACAATGAGGCTCCCCCAGGCATGCCAGAGATGCCAGGACAGGCCGGAAGAAACGACTACGACCAGGCAAAGAACAATAATTACTGCCAAGGAATGTACCGCTTTTTCACTCATATTTCTCCCCCCGTTATTTCTCAAATTATCGGAAGTAGTAGTCCTTTTTACCAATTTGCTTATACACCAAAATAAAAAATAGATAAAGTCTAAAAATGAAGCGCAATTTTTCTACAGAATTTATATCAGGGATTGCACTTTTTACACGGACTTAATCCATCATAGAATGCCTCCAGGCGGTTCCGGTAGACGACCTTATTACGCCGGCCTGTCTTTTGGCCAAGATGGCAGGACGGGCTATGGAAACGACGTGATCGCGTATTGCCGATGTAAAAGGGTTCCTTGCCGGGGTCGGCCGCGGCCCAAAGACCCACCCTTTCACGCATGGCCCGGCGCTGCAGGGTTAACAGGTCCTGATCATATCTCACATTAGGCGGGGTTGTATATACCATGGCCAGCCCCTTTTCCACCAAGGCGCCATTAACAAAGGCCCCGTCCGGTAAAAAGACATAAGCCAGCATTCGCCCGTACTGGTCATACTTCTCCTTGTCAACCTGGATCCGTACCTGCCTGCCCCGCGTCAGACGCCTGTTCAAAAGGTAGGCCTCATCGGCTAATGGTTGTGCCGGCTGTCCATTATGGGCCACTTCCGGGGTGTTTATACCCGCGTAGCGTATTTTAGTGCCGTTTGAAAGCTTTATAGTATCCCCATCGAAAACCCAAGCCACCGTGGCCACCATATCGGCCAGGACAGGAGCGATGAAAAGATGAGCCCAAAGGACAAGAAGACAGACAACGAGACAGACTTTTTTGCGCTTATCTCTCATAGTAGATAGCGGCCTTTAAACAAATTTTTTGCCGGTAAGGCGCTCGAAGGCCTCAATATACTTGGCCCTGGTCTTTTCTATTATTTCCCGAGGCAGCTCAGGGGCCGGCGGTTTCTGGTCCCAATGGAGAGACAATAGATAATCACGGGCGAATTGTTTATCAAAACTGGGCTGGCCCCGGCCGGATTGATATTGATCCTGCGGCCAGAAACGTGAGGAATCGGGTGTTAGGACCTCGTCAATCAGCATCAAATTTCCACCTGTCAACCCAAATTCAAATTTGGTATCGGCTATGATAATCCCTTTCTTCTCGGCCAGGAAAGACGCCTTTTTATATAGCCGCAGGCTCAGTTCTGCAATTTGGGCGGCCATTTCTTTACCGATCAGATTCTCCGCCTCGGATAAGGAGATATTCTGGTCGTGCATCCCGGCCTCAGCCTTAGTCGAAGGGGTAAAAATCGGCTCCGGCAGTTTGGCCGATTCCGTAAGCCCTTTGGGCAGCGTTATGCCGCATACCGTTCCCGTCTTTTGGTACTCTTTCCACCCCGATCCCGACAGGTAACCGCGTACAATACACTCTACGGGGAGGGGCCTGGCCTTCTTGACCAGCATGGTCCGGCCGGCAAGGATTTCGGCGTATTTCTGACAAACGGCCGGGAAATCCTTTACCTCTCCGGCGATCAGGTGATTGGGCGCTATGTCGGCCAGTTCCCGGAACCAATAAAACGATATCTGGGTTAAGATGCGTCCCTTGTCCGGTATGGGGTTGGGCATCACCACATCAAAAGCCGAAAGCCGGTCTGTAGCCACGATGAGCAGGTGTTCGCCGGCATCATAGACGTCGCGCACCTTGCCCCGGTTGAAAAGAGGCAGCCCTTCGATATGTGTCTCGAAAACAGCGCTGGTATCCATCTTACCTCACCATGTACCTCACCCCGCTACCACCGTAGGAGCAGCATCCTGCTGCGACGGACATCCGGGCGCACCCAGAAGGTGCTCCTACAATGTGGGGAAGTTGCACGCCTCTGCGGGGGCAGGGGGCTTTCCCGGGATTCCGGATGCATATTAGCCCGCACAGCGGGTCTTTTTCTTGAGACGGCTTATGCGGCGACGGTGAATACAGGCCTTTTTCTTATCTCCGCTTTCATGGGCGGCTACAAGCTTGGCACGTAACTCCTTCGCCTTGGCCTTTATCTCGCGCATAGTGGCAGCAGCCTTTTTCTTGGGTTCATCCGTAATGCCGCGCGCCTTTTTAATGGCGGCAACGATCTCATCCTTATTCATCCCGTGAACGCCGACAATATCAGGAATCTGTAAGGCGATCTCCCGGAGTTCCTTAACGGTCATGGACTCAAGCGGTTTTTCCTTCGTTTCTTTTTCTTTTTCTTTCTTCCCCATAAGTTCTCCTCTCTTAATTGTTTAGGCTTCTTCACGTTCCAGACGTTCGAACGTTAAAAACTTACATTGTCCTAGGACTTATTAATGTGCTTCTCTCCTGAAAAGGACGTAAAAAAACAGGGATAACTCCCAACGGGTCGTTGCATTCTTTTTCCCATCCGGGTGGACAGTCCGGCGGAGATTCGTTCCCAAAATATATATCCTGTGATACGTCGCCGCTCCGGTGACCGGCCTGGTCTATAACGGCCACGGCAATATTTATAGTCTCTCCAAAGAGGACAGCCGGCGGCGTAAACATGTAAAGATACCCGGCCACTTGCGCCCGGTTATCCTTGCGCACCTTCATGTAGGGCACCGATTCTTCACCCGCGCCCCTCTGACGTACATTAACATGGATGTAAGCCATATCCCCGTCCTCATCTTTAGCGGAGATATAGAACTTCAGCGTGTCACCGCTTCTTATGATGGCCGGGCAATAAAAGCGCTCTACTACCGGCGGATGCGGGCCGTACTTTAGTTCGGCCTCAGCCAAGGTTAACCGCGGGCTGCAAGACAGAGAGGATAAAATGCAAAAAAAGAGGCAGCAGGCAATCGCAAAAGATAGATATTTTTTCTTCAACGCCAATGCTTCACCATCCTTAACCAATGACTACTGACTAATGACATTCACTATATGCCCCGGCCAACACCGATATAAGTATAGCCTAATTCGCGCATTTTCCCCGATTCATAGATATTTCTTAAATCCAGGATCAGGGGCTGGGCTATTATCTTCCGGAGCTTTTTCAGGTCCAGGTTCCTCAACTCGTTCCATTCCGTAAGAAACACAAGGGCGTCTGCCCCTTTCGCCGCCTGGTAGGCGTCCTGGCAAAAGGAAAGATTTCTGCCGGTTACCGCCTTCTTAAACTCATCCATGCCGGCCGGGTCATAGGCTCTTACCTTCGCCCCCTTTTCCAGCAATATTCTAACTATGTCAATGGCCGGAGATTCCCGTACATCGCTGGTGTTAGGTTTAAAAGTAAGACCCAGTACACCGACTGTTTTCCCCTTCAAGGAGCCCAGCGCTGTCTCAATCTTATTGACCATTCGGGCCCGCTGTCTTCGGTTTACTTCAATTACGGTCTCAACAATACTGAGAGGGCTACCCAGCTTTTTCCCCAAGTGGGCAAGGGCCAGTGTATCCTTGGGAAAACAAGAGCCTCCATAGCCCGGCCCCGGATGTAAAAATTTCGGCCCTATCCGGCCGTCCAGGCCCATGGCCCTGGCTACGTGATGCACATCCGCGCCGACCTTTTCACAAAGATTCGCCACTTCATTGATAAACGAAATCTTTGTCGCCAGAAAGGCGTTTGAAGCGTATTTAATCAACTCGGCGGTTTCCAGGCCGGTTATAACAAAAGGGGTCTCGATCAGATAAAGAGGCCGGTAAATATCCTTTACGACGGCCAGGGCCTCGGCGCTGTCAGAACCAAGAACCACCCGGTTGGGGCGCATGAA
Organism: Thermodesulfobacteriota bacterium; assembly: GCA_030017815.1. Taxonomy (GTDB): domain Bacteria; phylum Desulfobacterota; class QYQD01; order QYQD01; family QYQD01; genus QYQD01. Next base: position 7,197 of record JASEGX010000027.1, read on the forward strand.
ATCTTCAATAGCCGCTCCCTCGCGCAAGAATTCCGGATTTGACACCACGTCCACTTTAATGCCTTTTTTCCCGCCTGCGGCGGAGATAATCTCTTTAATCCAGCGGTTAGTCCCCACCGGTACCGTACTTTTGATAACGATTACCTTATAGTCGTCGATCGCCTCTGCCAGTTCTCCGGCCACCGCTTCTACCTGTGAGAGATCCGGTTGCCCCTGCCCGTCATCCGGCGTGCCCACGGCAATAAAGATGACCAGAGACTGCCTTACCGAGGCCTTCATGTCCGTGGTAAAAGAAAGGCGGCCATTTTTTACATTCTTGGAGACTAATTCTTCCAGCCCCGGTTCGTAAAAAGGTATCTCGCCCTTTTTTAGCCTTTTAATCTTGTCCTTGTCCTGATCAACACAGATAACCTGCAGCCCAAAGTCAGCCAACCCTGCGCCGGAGACCAGTCCTACATAGCCGGTGCCAATCACGGTAATGTGCATAATCTACCCCTTAGCCCTTCATTTCCTGATACCATTTTACAAAGAGTGGGATGCCTTCTTCCACAGTTACCTGAGGGTTATAACCGAGCAGCCTTTTAGACTTTGATATGTCCGCATAAGTGACGGGCACATCTCCCGGCTGATCGGACAGCCTTTTTATGCGCGCCTTTTTCCCCAGGGCTTCTTCTATCAAGGCCACCAGTTTTCTTAGCTCTGTGGTGCGGGATTCGCCCAGATTGAAGATATCATAAGGCCCTATTGCAGTGGATGCCCGGGCCGCCATTATACCCTGAATGATGTCGTCAGCATAGGTATAATCCCGCCGGGACGAACCGTCTCCGTAGAGCGGCACCTCCAGGCCCTCGTCGATAAGGCGCGTAAACTTGTGAATAGCCATCTCCGGCCGCTGACGCGGGCCATAAACCGTAAAAAAGCGCAGCACGGTAACCTGGATGCCATAAAGGTGATGATAGGTGTAACACATGAGTTCATTGGCCCGTTTGGTGGCCGCGTAAGGGGATACGGGCCTTGATATCTCATCATCTTCTGAAAACGGGATCTTATTGTTTATGCCATACACTGAAGACGACCCGCCAAAGATAAACCTCTTTACGTCATATTTACGGCAAAGCTCCAGGATATTTAAGGTCCCGCGTCCATTTACATCCTCGTAAAGCAGAGGGTCCTTTAAAGACGGACGTACTCCGGCTCGCGCCGCCAAGTGGATAACCTCGGTTAATGGAAAATCACGAAACACACCTTCCATAAAGGGCAGGTCGCGAATATCTCCTTGCCGCAGATGAAAGTTCCGGCCCTGCAGGGCCGGTTCCAGGTTGCGCCGCTTGATGGCCGGGTCGTAAAAGTCATTGAAATCATCGACACAAACCACCTCTTCAGTATTAAGCAGTTTTTCGACCAAATGGGAGCCGATGAATCCCGCTCCACCAGTTACCAGAACCGCCATTTTCCCTCCGCAATAATGAGGCTCTTTTTATGATGTTTTATCCGGCATGTCAATTTTTTTGGAGATGGTCTTTTTTAAAAAGGAGCTTTCAACTCATAGCTATAGGTAACTAAACAAAAAAATTCTTGTAATCTCTATACCTCCCGTGGTAAAGGATAGCAATCAAAAACATCGCTCAGGAGGGATCGTCATGGCAGAAGGTAATGTCCTGGAGGTTAGCGACAGCAGTTTTGAGACAGATATCCTCAAAAGTGATAAGCCGGTGCTGGTAGATTTCTGGGCGGCGTGGTGTGGCCCGTGCCGGGCGATTGCCCCGGTGGTTAAAGAACTGGCCGAGGAGTATGCAGACCACCTGAAGGTCGCAAAAATGAATGTGGACGAAAATCCAGCCACGCCTAGTAAATATGGCATCAGAGCCATTCCTACGCTGCTTTTTTTTAAAGACGGTAAATTGGCTGACCAGATTACCGGCGCCGTCTCTAAAAACATCATTGAAAGCGGCATCAAAAAGATCCTTGAGACATAAATAAAATGAAGAAAGTTAAAGGGCTTAAGGGCGGCGACGTTAAAAGGATTGCCACCTTTTCTTTTGTGCTGTTTTTCCTGTTATTTTTTACCGGCTGCGCTACAATTACTTCTTTAATCCTTCCTAAACCACCACGTGAAAAGACCGCCGAAGAATTGGCAGCCGGGGGTATGACTTATCTGCGCAAAGGAGACTATTATAAGTCCGCAGAGGCCTTCCAGCAGATAAAAGACCGTTATCCATTCAGCCAATATAGTCTCCTGGCTGCCCTGAAACTGGCCGATATTCATTATCATCGCAAAGAATATGAAGAGGCCATCAGCGCCTACCAGGAGTTCGAGAAGCTTCATCCAACCAATGAAGCCTTACCATACGTAACCTATCAGATCGGTATGTCTTATTTCAGGCAGATGCTTGGGGTTGACCGTGACCAGGCCGCTACGAAGAATGCCTTGAATGAATTCCACCGCTTACTGAACACGTACCCGGACAGCCCATACGTTATTGAGGCAAAAGAAAAGATCAGGCAGTGCCGGGAAAGATTAGCCGAACACGAGCTATATGTGGGCAGGTTCTATCTAAGGACCGAGCAATATCAGGCGGCTTTAAATCGCTTGAGACGACTGGTAAGCGACTATCCGGAGACCTCGGCCAGAGAAAAGGCCCTGGCCCTTATCAAACAGTGTGAGGGAAAGCTTGGCGCAGGCGTCTCTTAGGCGCTTCCCTCCACCAAATCATAAACCATATCCAGCGCCTCAGGAAGCTTATCGACTTTTGTGCCGCCGGCCTGGGCCATATCCGCCCGTCCACCGCCACTGCCGCCTACCAGTGGGGCCACTTTTTTAACGATGTCTCCGGCATGAAATCTCTTGGTCAGGTCTTTGGTAACTACGGCCACAAGGTGGACTTTGTCGTCATGGATACCTCCGAGCACGACTATGCCCGACCCGATCTTATCACGGAACCTGTCGGCAAGCTCCCGCAGCGTCTTGGGACTATCTATGGGGACCATCGTAGAAAGAACACGGATCCCATCCATTTTTCTGGCGCCTTGCAGGATACTGTCCAATCCCTGGAGGGTCAGCTTAGCCGTTAAATCAGCGACTTCCTTTTCCAGTTCTTTCTGGCTGGCTATTAATTTCTCTATCTTGTTTCCCAATTCCTCCGTGCCCGCTTTTAAAAGGTGGCCCAGGCGCTTTAACCTTAGATCCTGCTCCTGTACCAACTTCAGGGCCTCACTGCCGGTTACGGCCTCTATACGGCGGATGCCGGCGGCTACCCCGCCTTCACTGACAATCTTGAACAGTCCTATATCACCGGTCCGGGCCGCATGCGTACCCCCGCAAAGTTCCTTGCTGAAAGGGCCGATAGATACAACCCGCACCCGGTCTCCATACTTTTCCCCAAAGAGGGCGGTCGCCCCGTTTTGTATGGCCTGTTCCAGGGCCTGTATATCTGTATCCAGGGGAATATTCTCCCGGATCTTCCCGTTGACTATGGTCTCAATTCTCTCCAGGTCAGCCGCCTCTACCGGCGAAAAATGCGTGAAATCAAAACGCAGTCTATCCGGGGCCACCAGAGAGCCGGACTGCCGGACATGCTCACCCAGGACGGTTCGCAGCGCGGCATGGAGGAGATGGGTGGCGGTATGGTTTAGGGCCACGGACTGCCGCCGCTCCGGGGATATGGCCAGTTCTACCTCTTCACCGGCCTTTATTTTCCCATCTATTACCCGGCCGTGATGTACATAAAGCCTGCCCGCTATACTGATAGTTTCCTCGATAACCACCGTGCCTGTCTGTCCTCTGATGGTCCCCTGATCTCCTACCTGCCCCCCGGCTTCCGCATAGAAAGGCGTCTTTTCCACTACGACCTCCACCGCCTCGCCTTTTCCCGCCTCCGCCACTGCCTCGCCATTTCTGACCAATAGACACAAACGAGAGCGGGTCGAACAAACCTCGTAGCCGACGAACTCCGTCTTTTGCCCTTTGTCCAGCAGGTCGCGAAATACAGAAGGAATTTCCATTAGTTCACCCTTCCAGGCCTTCTTGGAGAGATCGCGTTGTCTGGCCATATACTCCTGGAAACCGGCATTATCGATTTCAAGGTCGTTTTCCTGCCCGATATCCTGGATAATATCTATAGGAAAACCGTAAGTATCGTAGAGTTTAAAGACTGTATCCCCGGAGATAATATGTTCCCCCCGGGCCTTCAGGTCGGCTATTTTCTCCTGAAGGAGACGGAGGCCGAAGTCTAAGGTCTCCGCAAAACGTTCCTCTTCGTTTAAAAGGATCTTTCTCGCAAAAGCGGCAGATTCTATTAATTCCGGGCAGGTTTTCCCCATAATACCGGCCACGGCGCCGGTTACCTCGCCCAGGAAGGGTTTATCAAGGCCAAGCACCCGGCCATAACGGACGGCGCGGCGCAGTATCCTTCTGAGCACATAGCCGCGGCCTTCATTGGAGGGCAACACTCCGTCGGCAATGAGAAAGGCGGCTGCCCGGCTGTGATCGGCAATGACCCGCATGGCCATATCGCGGGCCTCAACCCGGCCATAAGAGGTCCCGGACAGGCCGGCGATGGCCGAAATGATTCCCTGAAACAGGTCGGATTCATAGTTGCTTTTTTTGCCCTGCAGGACCGCGGCAATACGTTCCAATCCCATACCCGTATCAATGCTGGGCCGGGGCAGCGGATGCAGCTCTCCTTTTTCATTCCGGTAGTACTGCATAAAGACCAGATTCCACAGTTCCAGGTAACGATCACAATCACAACCTACCCGGCAATCCGGCCTATGGCAGCCGATTTCTTCGCCCTGATCAATAAGGATTTCAGAACAGGGACCGCAGGGGCCGGTATCCCCCATGGCCCAGAAGTTATCCTTTTCCCCGAGCCTGACTATTCTTTCCGCAGGCAGACCTATTTTTGTACGCCAGATTTCATAGGCCTCGTTATCCTGTTCATAGACGGAAACCCATAGCTTTTCTACCGGCAGTTTTAGATGCCCGGTCAAAAACTCCCAGGCAAAGGCGATGGCTTCCTCTTTGAAATAGTCGCCAAAGGAAAAATTACCCAGCATCTCAAAAAACGTATGATGCCGCGCCGTCCGGCCCACATTTTCCAGGTCGTTGTGCTTGCCGCCGGCTCGCATACACTTTTGTACCGAAACCGCCCGGACATAATCGCGTTTTTCCCCTCCCAGAAATACTTGTTTAAACTGGATCATCCCGGCATTGGTAAAAAGCAGGGTGGGGTCATCGGCCGGTACCAGGGATGAACTTTTAACCAGCGTATGGCCTTTTGTAATAAAATACTCAATAAATTTTTCTCTGATCTCCTGTCCGGTCATTTACTTGTCCTGTTTTGCCGCCTTTTCTGTATCGCCCCTGGCAATCCCATAGGCTTCTTTAATCCTGTCCTCAATTGCCGCCATTACAGCAGGATTGTCCCGTAAGAATAAGCGGGCATTTTCACGTCCCTGGCCGATTCTTTCCCCGCCATAGGAATACCAGGCACCGCTCTTATCGATTATGTTCACGGCCGTGGCCAGGTCCAGGACGTCCATCTCCCTGGATATGCCATGACCGTATAAAATATCAAATTCTGCCTCCTTGAAGGGCGGCGCCATCTTATTTTTGACTATTTTCACCTTTGTGCGGCTGCCTACAATATCCTGACCCTCTTTGATATTGCCTACCTTGCGAATATCAAGACGCATAGAGGCATAAAACTTAAGGGCCATACCGCCCGTAGTCGTCTCCGGGTTACCATAGAAGACACCGATTTTCATGCGTATCTGGTTGATGAATATCACCGAGGTCAGAGACCGGCTGATGCTGGAGGTAAGCTTGCGCAGGGCCTGAGACATGAGGCGGGCATGGAGTCCGACGTGGGCGTCGCCCATCTCTCCTTCTATCTCAGCGCGCGGAACGAGCGCTGCCACAGAGTCAATAATCAGGACATCTACAGCCCCGCTACGCACTAATACCTCGGCAATTTCCAGGGCCTGTTCACCGGTATCCGGCTGAGACACCAGCAGCTCGTCGGTCTTAACCCCCAGCTTTTGCGCGTAAGTCACATCCAGGGCATGTTCTGCGTCAATGAAGGCTGCTGTACCGCCTCTTTTCTGGGCCTCCGCCACAATATGTAAGGCAAGGGTCGTTTTACCGGAAGACTCCGGCCCGAAGATCTCGGTTACTCTCCCGCGGGGAATACCTCCTATGCCGGCAGCTATGTCTAAAGCCATGGAGCCGGTCGGAATAACGGGGACATCCACTACCCGTTCGTTAGCCCCTAGACGCATAATAGAGCCCTTCCCGAATTGTTTTTCGATTTGGGTGACGGCCAGTTCTACGGCTTTGCTTTTATCCATTGGTGTTGCCATGTTATCCCTCCAGTTTTTATTAAGGCTGATATTAACCTATTAATGGTAGTCGCCGCAAGGGTGTATAGATGGCGCCTTCAGGGCGCAGGGTACTTTTGTAGAGTATTAGCTCATTGACGGTAAAAGGGGTAAGTTTTATATCTTTAAGCCCTTCAATTTTATGGGCCAAATCTGAGGCCCTCTTATAGAAACGTACCCGTCCCAGGGTTAAATGCGGAGTAAATGGCCTGTCTTCTGCCGGAAAACCCAGGACAGAAAGGACCTGTTCGATATTTTTCTGTATAACCATCAAACGCTCTATATCGCCGGTCATCCCGATCCAGATAACCCGCGGCCGCCTTAAATCCGGAAAGGCGCCTATACCTTCAGCTTTCAGGGACAGCGGCTTCTGGCCAGTTATAACCCCGCTTACCGCATTAACGATGGGCTCAACCTGTCCTTCCTCAATATTACCGAAAAATTTCAAGGTAAGATGGATGCCTTCCGGTCTTACCCATTTTACATCGGCAGCCGGGGTGCGTATCCCCATGGTAGCACGAACCATAGATTCACGAAGAGCCATGGGCAGATCAACTGCCAAAAATGAGCGTATCATGCGCCAGATACCTTCTTAATCCATCCAGAGCGGTCTCTGCCGCTACCTTTTGAATCATCTCACGCGTGCCCCGGAACAAAAAACGATGCGCTATCGTATTTCCAGGAACGGCCAGGCCGATATAGACTGTCCCCACCGGTTTTTCCGGTGTACCACCGCTAGGGCCGGCAATGCCGGTTACCGAAAGGCCGATATCGGTGCGGCTTTTCTCTTTAACTCCGCGCGCCATCTGTTCAGCCACCTCGGCGCTGACCGCGCCAAAGGCAGTAAGCGTCTCTTCAGAGACATGGAGAAGTTCTACCTTTGAGAGGTTACTGTAGGTGATAACCCCTCGCTCGAAATAATCCGAGCTTCCGGGTATCCTGGTCAGGCGGTGTCCAATCAGCCCGCCCGTACACGATTCCGCCACAGAGAGACTGAGCTTCCGGGCCCTTAAAAGGTCCCCCACTACTTTCTCCAGCGTATCGTCCCCATAGCCAAAGATATGCGGATACAATCTTGCTTCCAGTTCTGCCTTGGCCCTGGAAAGGATAGCCTCAGTCTCACCCAGGGGTTCACTACTGAAAGTCAAGGTCACGTGGACTTCAGGAAAATCGGGATAATAACCGATTTTAAGCCTGGGATAAATCTCTTCCAGATCCGCACAGCGGGCATTTATCTCTGACTCGACCAGCCCGAAGGTCTTTATGACTTCCTGCCTGGTAACCACAGAGGGCCTCCATTTGGTTGCCAGGTACGGCAAGACCTTGCGGTCCAGGAGGTCTTTCATCTGATCGGGAACTCCGGGCAGAAAAAAAAGAGTTTTCCCCTCGTGCTCCAGAAAATAACCGGCCGCCTTGCCTGTTTCATCCAGTAGGGTAGCCCCTTCAGGCAGCCAGGCCAGCTTAAGGTATTCTTCACACGGTTTTTCCCCTTTTGCCCGGAAGTACTTTTCGATTTGCTCTTTGATCCCATTGTGAAATACAAGCTTGCGGCCAAGGATACGGGAAATTACCTCTGTGGTCAGATCATCACTGGTGGGCCCCAGCCCACCGGTAACTACCACAAAGTCAGTCTTCAGCATAGCCTGAACGAGTCCCTCTTCTATGGATTCCGGCTGGTCGCCCACGATGCTCATCTTCCTTATAAGGTAACCGGCCTCAAAAAATCGCCTGGCCGCAAACAGACTGGTAGTATTGGGAACCCGTCCCACCAATAATTCATCGCCGATGGCTATAATCTCACCTTTCATGGATTATCCCTATAATGCCAATTTTGGTAGCCGCAGCCTTTAGGCCGCGGTGATGTAGAGGATAAGGCGTAAAATCAAGTTGGCATATATGCCTGCGACGATATCATCAGCCACTATACCATAACCTCCGGGTAATATTCCCTCAAGCGTTTTAGCAGGAAATATCTTGGTAATATCAAAGAAACGAAAAAGTAAGAACCCAACCACAACCGCCCAACCGGTTGGAGGAATTTGCGCAAGAGTTACCGCCATCCCGGCGATTTCGTCAATTACTATGGAAGAATCGTCTTTCTGCCCGGTTATAATCTCTGCCTGATGAGCGACTATGACTGCCAGGAAAATCAGCGCGATAAGGCCAGGGAGATAGAAAAACAGCGAATATCGCGATAAAAAACAATGAAATAATACCCCCCACAGGCTGCCCCACGTCCCCGGGGCCAGAGGTAACCGTCCGAAATAGGCCCCTGTCGCCAAAAAGAGTATCAAACTACGCAAGACTTAATTATCCTTTTGAGAATATCTTTATAAAATTAGGACGCAGATTTTCGCCGATACCCGCAGAAAGTTGTTTTTTATATTTGAAATCTTGATAATCTGCATTTATCTGCGTCCAAAAAAAATCCTATATTATCAAATTAATCAACCTGTTCTCCCGCACCGGCCAGGGCGATTTTCTGATATACGTATTTGAGAGGAATATTATGTTCGTTGGCTATTTTTCGGCATTCTTCATATTCAGGATAAACAGCCCGCCGTCCATCCATTCCCCTCGTTATCTTTACCTTCACCAGGCCCCACTCCGTCCTGACTTGGCCCACAGTGCGTTCTACAGCAAAGCGCCGAGCCCCGTAATAGCGCATCCCCAGGGTGGTGGTTTCACGCAATATGATCTCCATGAGTAAGCCCTTTACCGCTTCAGGGCTTATTACCCGCAGTAGCGTCCCCGGACGGTTTTTCTTCATTTGTATGGGAGATAGAGAGACGTCCAGCGCCCCGGCCTCAAACAGTTTGTCCATCAGGTGGTCATAAAATTCGGGATTCATGTCGTCGATATGCGACTCTATGACCGTGACCGGCCTTGATTCGGGAATAGCCAAAGGATGCCCGGAGACTAGGCGCAGGAGATTTGGTATTTCTGACAGTCCAGATGCGCCGGCGCCATAGCCTGCTTTATCGATGCGCATGGCCGGCATCTGCCCGAAATCTTTAGCCAGGGCAGTGACAATAGCTGCTCCTGTAGGGGTTACAAGCTCTGCCTGGCTATCCACCGGATATGTAGGTACTCCCTTAAGGAGGGCCAGGGTGGCTGGGGCGGGTAACGGCAACCGGCCGTGGCTGGAAGTTATCCAGCCTCTGGACATAGGAAGGGGCGAGCAATAGAATTCTTTTATATCAAAGTAGTTGAAACCGATAGCCGCCCCTACAATATCAATTATGGTATCGACACCGCCTACCTCATGGAAGTGGACCTTAGCCAGCGGCGTGTTATGGACATGGGCCTCGACCCCGGCGAGACGTTTAAATATATTCAGGCTTATCTTTTTCACCGGCGCAGCAAGGGGG
>JASEGX010000224.1 GCA_030017815.1 Thermodesulfobacteriota bacterium
CGTCCCGCCTGTCGACAGCCGAGACGGCTGTCCTACGGGTGTAAGATGAGACATAGTCCGGGTTTCCGGATGGAAACTAACTAAGGAGGTTATTTTCAGATATGTATATCCGGCTGCGCACCAAGATTACTATCGGAATAATCGGGCTGTTAGCTTTTGCCGCCCTCTCTATGGAAATCTTCATAGGGAACTATATTTCCAGGTCCTTTGAAACCGAATTTCACAAGAGGGGCATCTCCGCCGGCGCTCATGTGGCGAGTCATATCTTACCCTATTTGCAAACCGGGGATATGAAATCAGTCAATCTGGAACTTGTCGCTCACAAGAATATGGATCCTGATGTCCGTTATATCTTCATAAGGGATGGAAAGGTCTTAGCCCATACCTTCCACCGGGATCTTCCGCCGGAGCTGAATAAACTCCCCCCGGCCTCCCCTGAAAAACCCTATAGTCTCCACCACCTCAAAATCGGAAAAGAGACAATCCTGGATGTAGCCGTGCCTGTTGAGAGAGGAACACTCGGTTATGCCCACATCGGCATATCCGAAGAATCCATGCTCCGGTCCATAGCCAACACCAGATGGATAATCCTTGGAATAATCGGCGGCATCGTGCTCTTGAGCGGTGTCCTGGCCCTGATCATGGCCCGTGGTGTAACCAAGACCATACCGGGATTGGTGGCCGTCAGCACGGCAGTGGGGGATGGCGATCTCGAGGCGCGGGTCACAAGGCTTACCAGGGACGAATTAGGCCTCCTGGGTCAGGCCATGAACCAGATGATCGATAATCTAAGCGCATCGAGGGAAAAATTACTTACCAACCTGCAATACACAGAAAATATCTTAAGGAGTATGAGCGATATCCTTTTGGTCATAGACGATAATGCCCGGATAAAAACAGTGAATCATGCGGCAGAATCCTTACTCGCCTATACGGAGGCAGAGATCGTCGGCCAATCGGTGGGTGTAATATTTCGCGAGGGCGAAACAGCATTCAGAAGGGATATCATGGACCGGCTCATGCGCGAAGGCATAGTCCGCCATCATCCCCTTACCTGTCTCCGGAAAGATGGACAGGAAGTCCCGGTAGATTTCTCCGCTGCTGCCCTGCGGGATAAAAACGGACATATAACCGGCTTAATCGGCGTCGCCCGTGACCGTACGGAAGTAGAAAAGGTTATCTATGAACTGGATCAGATTTATAACGGCAGCCTAAGCGGTATGCGGCTGGTCGATAATAACTTCAATGTAATCAGCGCCAATCAGGCTATGGCCCATATGACGGGTATCAGTAAGACGGAGATAGTGGGTCGAAAATGCTACGAGCTGTTGCGCGGGGAGCGTTGTCAGACAGAGGACTGCGTACTCTGGCAGATAAAGCAGGGCAAGGCCCGCATAGATATTGAGGACGAACGGGAAACGCCCGATGGCCAGAAGGCCTGCTTCCGGGTACTGGCCACCCCTTATCGGGACCGGAGTGGTAAGCTCCTGGGCGTTATCGAGGTCTATTCCGATATAACGGAACAAAAGAGACTCATTACCCAATTGGAAGAAAAGACCAAAGAGCTGAAAAAATCGTACGGGGCACAACAAGCTTATGCGGACATCGTTACCGCCTTAAATGCCCCGGTTAGACTGGAGGAGTTGCTTTCAGATGCCTTGAACCGTATTGTTACCTGCGCCGATGCCCAGATGGGGGTAATTTATCTCTATAGTGCAGAAAATCCCCCTGCATCCAATGAAACCGGCGGGCGGCTCCTACCCGCGGCCACTTACGCACTGGAGAAGGAGAGTATTTCAGGAGGGTTCACCTTAGGGGAAGGGCTCCCCGGCCAAGCCGCCCAGGGGAAAAAAGAGTTGCTGGTTTCAGATGTCCCTGAAGAATACTTCCGCATCAGCTCGGGCAGCGCTGAGGGCCTGCCGCGGCACATTATCTGTCTGCCTATCACCTTTGGCCAGAACCTGATCGGCGTTTTAGAGCTGGCCAGCCTCCAGTATTTTAGCGATAATACCCTGGAACTTCTCCGGGTAGTCAATACCCAGCTTGGTATAAGCATCTGCCAGGCACAGACACACCGCAAGACAGAGCAGTTGGCAGAGGAATTGCGTGAGAAGAACGAACTGTTAGCCGCACAAAATGAGGAGCTGCAGTCCCAGAGTGAAGAACTCATGGCCATGAATGAAGAGCTGCGGTCCCAGGGGGAAGAATTGGTAAGTCAGCAAAGGACGCTGGAAGAAAAGACCAGGCAGGCCGAAGAGGCCGATCGCCTGAAATCTGAGTTTCTCTCCAATATGAGCCATGAACTCCGGACGCCGCTCAACGCCATCCTGGGTATGAGCCGGCTTCTGGCCAATGGCGGCGGCTTAGGCGAACGGCAGGAAAAGTACCTGCAGATTATCGAAAAAAACGGCCAGAGCCTGCTTCAGCTTATAAACGATATCCTTGACCTTTCCAAGATTGAGTCGGGCCGTCTGGAATTTAATTATGCTGATATACCGATGCAGGAATTTCTGAAGGACACAGTGGTGGCTATTGGACCACTGGCGCAGGAAAAGGGATTGGAAGTCCAGGTGACCGTAGATGAAGGCGTAGGTTCTGTTGTATGTGATGCCGGCAAGCTAAGGCAGATATTGGTCAATCTCCTTTCCAATGCCATCAAGTTCACAGATCAGAGGGGGTCGATTAGCCTGGAGGCCCGCGGGCATGGAGTTGATTTTGTCGATATCTCGGTAGCCGATACCGGCATCGGTATCCCGGTAGAGAGTCTGGCCAGCATATTTGAGGCCTTCCGCCAACTGGATGGTTCTACCACCCGGAAGTACGGAGGAACCGGCCTGGGGCTCAATATTGTAAAAAAGCTGGTGGCCCTTTTAGGCGGGGAGATTACAGTGAAAAGCGAACTGGGCAAAGGCTCTACGTTTACCGTTACCTTACCCCGCAGGCAAGAAGGGATGAAATCAACGGTCCAGGGTACCGGCCCCATATCCCCGGCAGCACAAACCAGGGTAGAAGATGTCCGTAAGGCCTTGCTTTCTCAGATAGTCGCACGACCGGAAGGCGAGAAAATCCAGAACATCCTGGTCATCGACGACGATCCGATAGTAATTCGGGAGGTGGGGCTTATTCTGCGCGGAGAAGACTATCACCTTGAGATCGCCGCTAATGGGTGTACCGGACTTGAAAAGATGCGGGAAAGACTACCTGATCTGATATTGCTGGATTTAAGGATGCCGGGGATGGATGGTTTTGCCTTCATCGAGGAGATAAGAAAAGAGGAACGCTTCCGGGATATCCCCCTCATTCTTCTTACGGCCATGGAGATCTCTTCAGAGCAACAGGCCCGCCTGAAACAGGCCAACGTCCGGGACATAATTCTTAAGGGGCAAATAGACCGGGAGG
>JASEGX010000225.1 GCA_030017815.1 Thermodesulfobacteriota bacterium
CGCCCGCCTCTCTCAGTTCCTTTAGGCAGGCCCCTGCCCTTGAAGCCTCGAGGGAAAAGGCCAGGCCGCCTGAGGTCTGGGCGTCGAATATAAGATCAACTACCACAGATTCAACTTTGGGGTCAATCCCCACGCTATGTTCACAGAAATGCTTTATCGCATAACTCCCGGCCGGAATAAGGCCGGTAAGGGCATATTCCCTGGCCCCGGGCAGGAAGGAAAGGCTGTCCGCGTAAATGGCTATTTCACATTGACTGGCCCGGGCCATCTCCAGAAGGTGCCCGCCCAGCCCGAAGCCGGTTATATCCGTACAGGCATGGGCGCCGTATTTGACCATAATCTCTGCTGCCTTGTCATTAAGGGCGGACATGACCTCGATCACGCGATCGATAGAGGTCTGATCAGCCATCTTCCCCTTAATGGCCGTGGCAATTACCCCTGTGCCGATAGGCTTGGTAAGGATCAGCTTATCACCGGTCCTGGCGCCTTGATTAGTAACAATTCTATCCGGGTGAATAAGGCCGGTCACAGAAAGGCCATATTTTAACTCCTTATCATCTACGCTGTGGCCGCCTACCAGGAGAGCGCCGGCCTCCTGAATCTTCTCCATCCCGCCCTTCAAAATCTCCTTAAGGACATCTTTAGGCAGTTCCTTAATCGGAAAACAGACGATATTCATGGCGGTAAGCGGCCTGCCGCCCATGGCATAAATATCACTTAGGGCATTAGCAGCCGCAATCCGTCCAAAGTGGTAGGGGTCATCGACGATGGGTGTAAAAAAGTCCAGGGTCTGTACCAGGGCCAAGTCATCCGTAAGCTTATAGACCCCGGCGTCATCAAAGGTCTGACAACCCACCAGAAGATTGGGATGAGTCGTAAAGGGCAATGCCCTCATAACTTCTTCTAAGTCCCCCGGACTTAGCTTGGCTGCTCACCCCGCGGCCCTGACTTTTTCGGTAAGCCTTAGATCATCTTGAGACATAGAATCCTCGCTCATACCTCATCCGACTACGAAGTCCTCACGGTAACGTTTAAACATACCTTTATCATACCCCATTTTAAGCATGTGGCGCACGGCCTGAATGCCCTCTTCACCAATATCCAGCGTGAAGGAGTTTACGTAAAGATTAACATGTTTTTTTATCACATCATCTTCCAGTTCCTGTGCGTGCTCCCGGACGTATTCCATAGGCTCTTCCCTGTGGCTAAAGGCGTACTGAATGCTTTCCTTAAGGCAGGAATCAACGGCTGCCAGCTCTTCTGTCCCTAAATCTCTGCGGGCGAAGATACCGCCCAGAGGAACAGGTAGTCCCGTGGTCTCTTCCCACCATTGGCCAAGATCCACTATCCTGACCAAGCCTTCTTTTTCATAAGTAAATCGGCTCTCATGGATTATAACCCCGGCATCCACCATTCCCATCTTAACAGCCGGAATTATCTTTTCAAAGCCCATTTCGACTACATTATGGTACTCTCCGTAAAGTCTAAGAAGCATAGCCGCTGTGGTATAGGCACCGGGGATGGCTATTTTTTTATCCTGAAGTTCTTCCGGGGGACAGGACTGGCGGGAGATCAGCAGCGGGCCGCACCCCCGGCCCAGGGCGCTGCCGCTTCTTAAAAGGACATAATCATCCACAAGACGGCCAAAGGCATGATAAGAGAGTTTGGTTACCTCCAGTTCCCTCCGGAAGGCCATCCGGTTCAGCGTCTCTACATCGGCCAGCATCTCTCTGAAGCGCAGCTTGCAATGATTTAACCGGCCGTTTACCAGGGCATAAAAGATGAACGTATCATTCGGGCATGGGGAAAAACCAAGACTGTAGGTCTTCATTGTAATAACTCAGGCAGGAGCCTGCCAAGCAGCCCGGCGCCCTTAGCCACGGCCTCCTTAATTTTCCATCCGGAGGTATCGCGATCCTCCACCATATTGCTTATGCATCTCAACTCCAGCAGGGGTACGCCATAGAGTTCACAGACCCGGGCCATAGCCGCACCCTCCATGTTCTCACAGATGGCGTTAAATTTATCCCGCAGGACGTTACCCCTCTTTAGGGTCCCGCTACAGGCGTGCACGGTGACGAAAGGCCCTTTCTTAAATGGCATCCCCAGGGCCATGAGCTTGCTCTCCACCTGATCTGATAAACTGTTTCTCAGGTCAAAGTCTTGCTTGCCGGTTAACATCTCATCGCTGAAATAATGTATATCATCATCCATGGCTATACCGGAATCTCCGAAGCGCTCTTCTTCCGCCAGACAGATATCAAGGACGTCCACCTCTTTTTCTGTATATGCGCCGCCAACCCCAAAAAGGATCACCCCATCCGCCTGTTCCCTCTCTAAAAATTTCGTAAGAGATATAGCGCTCTCCACCGGCCCCACGCCCGTGACCAGAAAATCAAGCTTCCCAGGAGCGCTTACCTCGCGTCTCAGCAGATTGATTTCTAACTCTGTGGAACCGGCAACCAGATACACTATAAAAAACATTAAACTCCAGTTTTGCATCCAGGTCAATCCCGATGTTGTCTCTGCCTGGTTGTACCCGCATAAGAAGCGACACTGCTTGACAATTTAAATATTAGGATTAAATTGTTTTAAAATATCCCGGAGGCATAAAGTGGCAACAAAAGAAAAACCGAAGTGCCCTCACTGTGGGCAGGAAATGTCTGACTATGCGGTCCCGCCATATAACTTCTCTGATGGGTTGGGCTGGGGGGTTACTTCTCTTTATGTCTGTTTCAACGACCAATGCTCGTTTTTTGTTGAAGGCTGGGAAAGCATGATGAACTTCTACGGACAAAGGGCCTCCTATAGGTGCATGTGTCACCCTGATACTATGGAAATGGGGGCTATCCCCGTATTTAGCCATGACGCCCTGAAGGGCGGTATGTTTGATCCTGAAGAAGAAAGGGCTAAAGAAGAGGCTGAAAATAAAGCGGCCGGGGACCTAAGGGGCTATATCGAGGCCAAAGATACGCCGGCCATAGCAGGTATGCTTATCGATGAGACCGCGGCTCCGAGGGTTCGTCTCGAAGCAGCGGAAGCGCTCGGTAAGATTGCCGACCTGAGGGCCGTTGAGCCAATCCGGAACCACCATTTTACCGGCGAAATCATCAAGGAAAAGGCTGAAAAGGCCGTAGAACTCATACACAAGGCCAATTACACCAAAGAGTGTCCCTACTGCGCCGAGATCATTAAGGCCCGGGCCCTGGTTTGCAAACACTGTGGTAAAGATCTAAAATAGGTGAACCTTCCACTTTATATTTGCCGGCGCCATTAATTTTTCCAAACCTCCCGCGGATAGAGGCGATAACCATGTACTGACACCCATACTTTTTTGTGTAATACCAAAATGATAATGTCCTAATTAGCCAAAGTAGAAATGTCC
>JASEGX010000226.1 GCA_030017815.1 Thermodesulfobacteriota bacterium
GTTTTATTCAAGTAAAAACCATATCCGTCCCCGAATGCCTGTATCGGGGATAGAGGCATTCGGGGATGACTTTATCTTAAGTGAACTATTGTCCCTAACGCCGATAATTGAAGAATCTGGCCTATTATGCCGAAATATAAAATTATTACCACCATAAAATCTCCCCTAACCCCTCTTTTCCAAAGAGGGGGATATAATTTCCCCCTTTGAGAAAGGGGATTAAGGGGGATTTGAACGCAACTTGGTCTGAGATCTCAATCAAAGATACACGCCCTGAGGTTTAATGGAAGATAATCCCGAAGAAAAAAACCAGCTAACGGAGCCGGCAGATATCCCGGCTGAAAAAGGCGGTTCATCCTTTGACCTGATAGTGTCCGGGGATGAGATGGAGGCCTGTTTAGTTATCAAAGGCAGATTCGAAATGTCCGGTGAAGAGGCCCGCGACAGGATTAACCAGGCGCTGGCCGGGAAAAAGATCTCTTTCGGCATTGACGAAACAGTTATGGACCGGTGTCTGGCGGAACTTTCCTCTGAGGGAGTGAAAAAGTATGTTATTGCCCGCGGGGTCCAGCCTAAATCCGGCAAGGATGCCGCCATCCTGTTTAAATTAGGCGATGAAAAGAAGATCGGCAAGTTGGACGAATATGCCAATATGGATTTTCGGGAGCGCGGGAATATTCCTTATGTAGGGGCGGGCGACTTGCTGGCCATCAAAAGCCCCATGGTCAAAGGGGAGGGGGGATCCACGGTCACCGGCAAGGCCATACCGGCGGCGCCGGTGCATGATGCGGCCTTAAAGGCCGGTAAAAATGTACGCATAGTGGGCGGAGAAAGGGCGGAAGCAAAGGTCAGCGGGGCGGTTTACATTGACAGCCAGCAGAGGATCGAGGTTTCACCCGTGTTTCGGATCGATGGCGACGTGGATTATGCCACCGGTAATATCAATTTTGACGGTCTGGTCCAGGTTTCAGGGGCAGTTCTCTCCGGGTTTCGGGTGCGGGCCGGCGGCCTTATGGCCAGGCTGATTGAGCGTGACACCAAGATAGAAGTCACAGGTGACCTGACGGTAACTGATGGTATTATCGGCTCGGAGGTAAAGGCCGCCGGGGTAATAAAATGCGGTTATATCCGGGGATCCAGAGTAGAGGCCGAAGGCGATGTCATGGTGGATGTGGAGATACTGGACAGCTATGTATCTTCCCTGGGGACGGTCGCGGTCAGCAGACCGAACGGGAGGATTGTAAACAGCACTATTATCAGCAAAAAGGGTGTAGAGGCGTACAATCTGGGATCTCCTTCCAGCCCGCGCAGCGTGATTATTATCGGGCTTGACTATCAAAGCGATACCCATATCCAGGCCTTGAACGAAGAGATATTCCGGTATGAGGAAAGCCTCCATAAACTTGAGGAGAAATTTAAAGAAATAGCCGCTGTCAAAAAATATGTGGAAGACGAGGTTGAACTTATCAAGAAAAAACTGCCTTCTTCCCTGGACACCCGGCAGAAGTACCGGCTGCATACGCAATATAAGGACCTGTGCTCCCGGCAAAAAGAACTGCATAAGAATTATCACTGCCTCCTCGATGCTATTGTCACTTTCAAGGGGAAGATAGAGGAACTGGAGGCCGAGAAACGGCGCCTGATGGCCGAACAGGTAAGGGTGGCCCCGGATGTATATTTAAAAGTGCGGGGGACAGCCTTTGAGGGAAACATAGTCAGGGGTAAAATGACGTTTATGGAATTTCATGAGAACAAAAAAGTCATCCGTGCCCATGAGACCATCATATACCGTGATCGGGAAGATGGCGGGCAGGATAAGGACGTCCGGATCGAATTGGAGCCGCTGTAGAAGACGAAAAACACGGTTCAAACTGTTCAAACGGTTTAAACTGTTTAACCGGCTTAAACATTCTTACTCGGCGTACTCTGTGGTTTTTAAAAAAAATTCATCTTTTTCTTTTTTTCATTTAAGAAGAACCCTCAATCTTCCGAATAGAAAATCATAAAGAACGCAAAGTATTTTATATATAAGCAGTTATAGCAGTATAGACAGGAGGTTATGCTTATGAAGCTCAGTGTAGGGAAAAAGATAGGTGGGGGGTTCCTGATTGTCCTGGTATTGCTCACCGTGGTCGGGGTAATCGGCTTTTTCGGTAGCCGGTACCTGGTCAAGGAGGCCGTAAAATTAGCGGACTTCCATGAACATGAGGCCGATTTGATCCAGATGGAGGTGGACCACCTGAACTGGGCAAATAAGGTGGCTGCCCAACTTGCCGCCCCGGATTGTAAAAAGATCGAGGCGGAAGTGGACGAGCACAAGTGCAACTTCGGCAAGTGGTTTTATGGCGAGGGCAGGAAGGAGATAGAAGAGCACTTCCCCACCATTGCCCCTATCTTCTCGGCTATGGAGAAGCCGCACCATGACCTCCACCGCTCTGTAGAGGAGATGAATGCCGTTCTGGCCGGAGGGGCGGGCGCTGGCGGGCCTTCTCTGGAGACAGTCGCCGGCCCGGGCGGGATGGGTGAAGAAACAGACCTGACCGGGGGCATGGCAGCGCCGGTTCAGCCCATAGTAAGTGATGCCCGCAGGCAGGCAGGGGAGATATTCCGCGCCAAGACCCTGCCACTCCTCGATGAGGTTAAAGGAAAATTTGCTGAAGCGAGACAGGAACTGGCGAAAAATATGCTGACCGCTGAGGGTATGATTAAGAACGCTTCAAGTATCAATACCATCCTGGCCATTGCGGCTATTATAGCCCTTATTCTGGGCGCGGCCATAGCCTTTTTTATCCGCCGCGATATTACCCGGGTGCTTTACCGGTTAATAGGTGAGCTTGATAATAATTCGGGGCAGATTACGGATGCCTCTACCCAAGTGTCCACTTCCTCGCAGCAACTGGCCGAACTGGCCAGTGAACAGGCCGCATCGCTGGAGGAGACCTCCGCCTCTATGGAAGAGATGGCCTCTATGACCAAGCAGAATGCCGATAATGCCCAGCAGGCGGCGCGACTCATGGATGAGACGAAGACGGTGGTGGGCAAGACGGGTGACCAGATGGAGCAGATGGCGGGTTCCATGAACAGAATTAAGGGTCAGGGAGAGGAGGTCGGCAAGATCGTCAAGACGATCGACGAGATTGCCTTCCAGACCAACCTGCTGGCGTTAAACGCGGCAGTAGAGGCGGCGCGTGCGGGTGAGGCCGGGGCCGGGTTTGCCGTAGTGGCCGACGAGGTGCGCAATCTGGCGCAGCGCGCGGCAGAGGCGGCCAAAAACACGTCTGCGCTCATTGAAGAGACTATAAAGAACATTAAAGAGGGACATGAACTGGTTACCCATACCAAGGGGGCCTTTCAAGATGTG
>JASEGX010000028.1 GCA_030017815.1 Thermodesulfobacteriota bacterium
ATATTGGGTTGTTTCACGTGAAACAACCCAATATCCCGGAACATAAATGTCCTTTGCAAGAAAAACGTTTTGTGGTAACTTCACTTCATCATGGGTAAGATCATCTGTCTGGCTAATCAAAAAGGCGGCGTTGGTAAAACCACAACGGCCGTAAACCTGGCCGCATCTCTGGCCTTCTCGGGCTGTGAGATACTTCTGGTGGATTGCGATCCACAGGGCAATGCCACGGGCGGGCTGGGCCTCGAAAAGAAAAATATAGGAAAAAGCCTCTATGACCTGCTTATTAATGAGGTCTCGTTTGATGAGGTGGTGCGGCCTACAGAAGTGCCCCACCTATCTATTTTACCGGCCAGCATAGACCTGGTTGGTGCAGAAATTGAGCTTGTACAGATTGTTTCACGTGAAACAGTTTTATCTAAGATATTGGCGCCGGTTAAATCTCGATTTGACTATATTTTTTTAGATTGTCCGCCATCTCTGGGCCTGCTTACAGTCAATGCCCTTACGGCCGCGGATGCCGTCCTGATACCACTACAGTGTGAATATTATGCCCTGGAGGGATTGAGCCAACTCGTACAGACCATACGCCTTATCAAACAGTCTCTAAACCCCGGCCTTGTGGTTGCCGGACTAGTTCTTACCATGTTTGATGCCCGGAACAATCTTTCCCACCAGGTGGTTAGCGAAGTACACAAGCACTTCCAGGCAAAGGTTTTCGATACTATTATTCCTCGAAATGTCCGTCTCAGCGAGGCCCCCAGCCACGGCAAGCCTGTGCTGCTGTATGATAAATATTCAAAGGGAACACATTCCTATCTGGCTTTGGCCCGAGAGTTTCTGGCTAGAGAGGAAAGGAAGGTTATATGATTAAAAAAACCGGCTTAGGAAAAGGGCTGGAGGCGTTGCTGCCCAGGGGGACGCAAGAGGAAAAAGAGCCGGCGATCTTTTCCTGTGCCATTGAAGAGGTAAAACCCAATCCTTACCAGCCGCGCCGGGTAATAAAGAATGATCGGTTAGAAGAACTGGCCGCTTCGATAAAAGAAAAGGGTGTTATTCAACCCATAATCGTGCGACGTGTCGATTCAGGCTACGAACTTATCGCCGGGGAACGAAGGTGGCACGCCGCCCAGAAAGCAGGCTTGAAGAGCATACCAATCATCGTCAAGGATGTCTCCCCTGCAGAGGTCTTAGAGCTGGCCCTGATTGAAAATATCCAGCGCGAGGATTTGAATCCCCTGGAGGAGGCCGAGGCCTATAACCGCCTCACACAGGAGTTTGGCCTGACGCAGGAAGAGTTGGCCTCTCGTGTAGGGAAAGAGCGCTCCACTGTGGCCAATTTTCTCCGTTTGCTCAAACTGCCGGATTACATAAAGGAAAATATATGGGCGGAGGACCTCAGCATGGGACATGCCCGGGTGCTGGCCGGGATTGAGGATCCGGAAGGCCAGCGGATGGTCAGAGATACGATCATAAAAAAGGGCCTTTCCGTGCGGGAAACCGAGGCCCTGGTGCGAAGATTGAAAAAACCGCTCCGGCCAGCGGGCCAAAGACAACCGGATAGTCATACCCTTTCGCTGGCCGAGGAGATAATGCGCCACCTGGGAACCAGGGTTCGTATTTCAAGGCGTGGTAAACGGGGCAAAATCGAGATCGATTTTTATTCAGAAGAGGATCTGGCGCGTATTGTCGATTATATCTCTGGCCTGGAACAGGGTGTCTGACCATTGGCTCTGCACTTAATTATAGACGGCTATAACCTTATACGGCAATCGCCGCACCTGAGTTCTATAGAGCTACAGGATTTCCGGAAGGGGCGTGAGGCTCTGCTCGCGAATCTTGCCCGCTACAAGACCCTAAAGGGCCATCCTATTACCGTGATTTTCGATGGGTGGAAAGGCGGAGATTGCAAAGAAAGCCATGACCGGGTGAACGGAATTCGTGTCATCTATTCACGGTTAGGGGAAACCGCCGATGAGGTTATAAAAAGAATTGTGCGTCAAGAGGGGGAGAGGGCCGTTGTAATTACTGCAGATTCAGACATCGCTTCCTTTGCCTTGAAGGAAAACGCTGCCGTAATACCCCCGCATGAATTTGAGGAGAAGATGGCGGAGGCCCTGCACTGCGCTACCAAAGACCTGGAAAGCGAAGACGAAGATTATAATAGTACGACGAAAAGAAAAGGGGCGGCCCGCCGCCCTTCCCGCACTCAAAGAAGATGTCAGGGCAAGCTAAAAAAGCTCTAGCCCTTGCGCCAGGACTTTTCACTTCCGTTTAACATCCGCCGGATGTTGTCTTTATGTTTTAGCCAGATAAGCGCGGCCATGACCGCAGCCAGCAGTGTATATATCTTTGAATGGCTAAAAAGCCAGGCCAGTAAAGGCATGGCCGCGGCCGCAGTAAGCGACCCCACCGATACATATCCGGAAATCCAGGTAGCAGCTATAAATACCGGAAAGGCCGAAAACGCAGCCCACGGTATGAGGACAATAAAGACACCAAGGGCCGTGGCCACTCCTTTGCCGCCTTTAAATTTCAGATAGACAGGGTACAGATGGCCAATAAAGACAGCCAGGGCGATAAGGCTGACCCATAGCTCCATATTTGCCACCCCGCGAAGGCCGTAGAGGGCAAGCCCTAATGGGATGACGGCCTTATTTATGTCACAAAGGAGGGTTAGGATACCCCATTTTTTACCTAATATCCGGCCAACGTTAGTGGCGCCGATGTTGCCGCTACCGGCCTTACGGATATCCATCTGCCCCGCCCTCTTACCGATAATCAGGCCAAAGGGAACAGAGCCAAGGGCATAACCTAATAAGATTAGTAAGATTATAGTCAGCGGTGTTATCCTTTTTCTGGGTAAGGTGCTCTAATCCTTTTGTCTCTTGCTGCTCCAGAGGGGATCCTGCCCGAATCTATCCATCCACCAGTTCTCATCTGCGTCTTCTTCCTTTGGTTCAAGACAATATCGGTAGTTCTGGCAGTAAGCCAGGAGAACCTGGTAGGCCTCATTTATAGCCTGCATCTTCTGGTTATGTTTTCCCAGGTCTTTCCCACGGGCAGTATCCGGATGCCAGCGTTGACATTTTTTACGATAGGCCTTCTTGATCTCAGTTAGGGTGGCGAAGGTTGCAAGACCAAGAACTTCCCGGGCATTATTTATTTCTTTGACGGTTGGTTTTCTATCGTGCATGGTTACATACGTGCCGCCGCCGGGCACTTGGCCTCTTCAGCCAAAATCCTTTCGGCTATCTTCTCAAAGGCTTTTGCCGCCGCACTCTGACCTTCCGCGGCCTGGTTCATGAATGGCTTGCCGTCGTCGCTGGCCACAACAATCTTTGGCTCCAATGGGATCCGACCAAGAAAGGAAACACTCATTTCGCGGGCCAGCCTCTCCCCGCCGCCGATTTTAAATAATGGTATCTCCTTCCCGCAATGCGGACAACTGAGACCGCTCATATTCTCGACAAGCCCCAGGATAGCCATATTGGTCTTGCGACAGAAACGGATAGATTTACGCACATCAGAAAGGGACACCTCCTGCGGCGTGGTTACGATGAGCGCCCTGGTATCCTTTATGGTTTGCGCAATGGTCAAGGGTTCGTCGCCGGTACCGGGGGGGGCGTCTATTATTAAATAATCCAGTTCTCCCCATCGCACTTCGCCCAAAAAAGTCCTTATAGCCTTGTATTTCAGAGGGCCGCGCCATATCACGGCCGAATCTTTATCCGCCAACAGGTATTCTATGGACATGAATTTGAGGTTTTCAGAGAAGGAAACCGGCTCAACCGCACTCTTCCGGTCGGATGGAGACAGATCCCGCATTCCCAGGAGCAGCGCTATATCCGGGCCGTGCAGGTCAATATCCAGCAGCCCGACCTTACGCCCCTTCCGTGACAGGGTGAGAGCTATATTGGTTGAAATCGTGCTCTTACCCACGCCGCCCTTGCCGCTCATCACCAGTATCTTGTTTTTAATCCTGGCCAGGGATTCCTGGATCATCAGGTCTTCAATGTCCCGGGCCGGGCTATGTCCGGAAGACGGGCAACTGGGACTATGGCTGTTTGCGCTCATTTGGGCCTCCATTTATCTATTACTGGGAAAACACTATTGTGTCAAAAAATAATGTATGCTTTGGATATTGTCAAATTTAATCTCGGACCTACCCTAAATAGGTATAGACCTACTTACCAGCTTAGGGATAGTAAATTGAGAGATAAGGAGGAAACGGAGACCGAATAGTATTTTATTAGTGATTTTTTGCACGATGTTTTTTTATAACTATGCATTATCACAATATATTTTTGTCTTGCAAGTGGCAAGGGATTCATTCTATACTTTCGGCGATGACCCAAAAGCAGACCGCTTCGTTTCACAAGAAGACCCTGATGCAGAACGAGTCAAGGATTTTGATAGTTGATGATGACGGATCTCTGTGCAAATGCGTAGAAGAGGCTCTAGCCGGAAATGGACTCTCTTGCACATCTGTACAAGACCCGATAAAGGCATTAAAAACAATACACGGTGGCCAATATGAAATTGCCATTTTGGACATTAACATGCCCAGAATGGACGGCATATCCCTGGCCAAAGAAATCAAAAAAAAGCGTCCCCACGTCGGCATAATAATCATTACTGGATATGGAAGCCTCCATAATGCTGTGGAGGCAATAAAAGCCGGGGTTTACGACTTTATCCAAAAGCCGTTTAAGATAGATGAGCTATTGTTGAGCGTAAAACGTTTGGGGAAACTCCTGGAGTTGGAACGCGAAGTCGCTTCCAAGACAGAAGACCTGAAAAAATCAGAAAAACGCTACCGGACATTGATTGAAAATACAGCCGACGGCGTAGTCCTGATACAGAAAGACAAGATAGTTTTTCACAACAAGGCCTTGAGGAAGATACTCGGTTATGACCAGAGAACACTAAACAAGGGCAAACTGCAGGACTTAATATACGCAGATGACTGGGAAACGGCTAGCCAATACATGAAGGACATCCTCGGCGGATCCGCCCAGGGGCCGACCCGGTACCGGCTGAAAAAGAAGGATGGTTCGGTCTGCTGGACATCGGTAAACACCACCCTTATTGAGTATCAGGGACAACCGACGCTCCTTTCCTCTTTCCGCGACATCACACCCTCGGTAGAAATGGACAATATGAGAAAGGATATGGAGCGCATGCTCAGGCATGATATGCGTTCCCAGTTGATCGGTATTCTAGGATTTATAAACAGGCTGATTAATCACACACCGTTAACAGAACCCCAGTTGGAGTATTGCCGGAACATCCAGCGGTGCGGTGTGCAACTGGAAAACATGATCGAAACCTACCTCGACATCTCGCGCCTGGAACAAGGCTTCTTTGTCCTCAAAAAAGACCATCTCAACCTTCTGGATGTAGTGAAACAATCCCGCGATGCCCTGCGAGAACTGGCAGACAGGAAAAACATTAATATAGCCATAATATTCAATCACAAGATGTACTCCATAGACGATAACCTTACCTTCTTCGGTGACAGAATCTACCTGCAAAATGCCTTCAATAACCTCCTTAAAAACGCCATAGAGGCATCCCCGCTGGATATGGGCGTTAAGATCAAGGCCCAGGAAAAAGAAACCCATATTAAAGTTAGCATCAGCAACTGGGGCATAGTTTCCGAAGAGATACGCGCCAGGTTCTTTGAAAAATACGCCTCATTTGGTAAAAAAGACGGCCTTGGCCTGGGCACATACATGGCCCGCCTGGTCGTCCAGGGCCATGGCGGCAATATAACGCTACAGTCTTCCAAAGATGATGGGACTACGGTAATAATGGAACTCCCCCATACCGGTCCTTAGAATAGACACTTCTGGCCGATTAAGGCTTGATAACTACAACACCGGATAGCAACTCTAAAACCGTCGCCAGATTGCGGCGGTCATCCATATCTGATTTTTTCGGGGTCTCCAGAATCCAGGGAAGACCATCAAAAAGGGAGTGCCTAAGAAGAGTGGCAAACCCTCCTAACCCAATGTGTCCTTCACCGATATGCTCATGCCGGTCCAGGCGAGAACCAAGCACCCCTTTACAATCGTTCAGGTGTATCACTTTTAAGCGCCCCAGCCCGATCTCTCTTTCTATCTCATTTTGAAGATGATCCAGCGCCGCCTTTGTGCGCAGTTCGTATCCGCCGGTAAAGGCATGACAGGTATCCAGGCAAAAGCCCAGCCTTGGTGAGTTACCGGCATCACGGATAAGCTGTCCTATGTGTTCTATTCGAGCCCCTATCAGCGCCCCGTGGCCGGCGGTATTTTCCAGAAGCAGCGTCACTGCGCTATCTTCTGTCGCTGTAAGTATCCTGTCCAGGGCTGAACTTACCCTGGCCATGCCTTTTTGCAGGGAATGCCCCCGCGCACTCCCGATATGAGTTACTACATATTCTATCCCCAAGGCATCTGCCCGCCGCATATCCTCCACCAACGCCCCTACCGATTTCTCAAATAGCGCCTCGTCAAAAGAAGCCAGGTTGACCAGGTAAGGCGTATGAATAACCGCAGGGCTGATGTCAACGCGCTGCCGTTTAGCCCGAAACAGCCCCGCGATCTCCGGCGAAAGGGCCTGGACATGCCAGGTTCTTGGATTCCGGGCAAATATCTGCATGGTGGTGCAACCTAAATCCATGGCCCGGTCAACCGCCTGATCCAGTGACCCGGCAATAGACACGTGAACACCTAAACGCATCCTGGGGTTGCATCCTTCACTTGGTGTCATGTCAGCCGAAACCATCTATAGAAAGAAAACCCCGGTAATTGAAATTGACACCCGTTCAATCAAATGCTATTTGACCATTAAAGGCCAAGCCTAAATGGGTTGTACCTCAGAAAGGGAGCAGCATGAACAAAAATTTTCCACAAACCTGTGTCGCGCCCACAGGTGAGTTTGTTTACGGCATTCACAAGCCGAGATACACGGCCCCTAATCTACGGCAAAATGATTATATCGTAACCCTGGGCCATGGCCCTGACCAGACCAAGATCGATAATGCAGACAATTTCCCGGCGGATAATGTTCATGTCGCTGCTTCCACCTGGGTCTTCGAGATCCCCAATGCCTTTCCCTTTATGGGCGCCACTTTCGTACTCAAGACCTACGCGGATGGCGCGGTAGGAAAGGCTAACCCCTTCGAACGCAAAGACGAGGGTGGTCCTGCCCGTTCTTTAGAGAAATATGAACCCGCCGGTGATCTATCCCTTGAAAATCTACCGCACCCTTTGCTTCTTGCCCTGGCGAAAACGTCCAGCAACCCGCAAAACCTGGTCAAACTGGCCAATCTCTCCTGTCGCTTTGAGTTTGACCCAAAAACTGACCTGCCTCTGGGCATTAGTTACGCAAGGACGGAAAGGGGCGATTTGCGCCCGGCCCTCTTAGATGAACACCTCTTTGATCTCGTATCCAATAATCCCTTCCTCCCGGATATATACAAACAGCACATGGTCTTAATTCCCGGTGTTCAGGGGAAAAGCCCAATCGTTGGTGAATATGCAGAGGCCGGCACACATCTTTGGGAATACCTACGAGAGAACAGCTATATTCCCTGGGGCCATTATGCAGCCAATATGGCTCACGATTCTATCCGCTATAAAATTGGATCCCTTACAGAGCAAGATATAATCGGCCTCCGCCATCTTTATTACCAAAGGATATACGTCCAACTGGCCATAGAATTAGACATCATCGTACCAGCAAAAAGGCGGCCTTTATCCAGAGATGAGTTGGAAGACCTGCGACACTGCCTGCTCGTTAAGATACGGCAAACTGAAAAACAAGGCGGAAAATTGCCGTTCAATGCCACCATCTGGGGCCAGAACTTTGGTTTTGACCTCTCCCCTTCTGGCTACCGCCTCAATGCCTCACACCAGCAGATACACCAGCAGTTTGCCCTGGTGCCCCCTTGTTTACCGGCATTTAAGGGCGGAGAAAATGAAACCAGTCAGTGCACGCTCAGCGCCTATACCCAGGGAGACCTGGTGGCCCGGTTCTGTAAGGAGTATAAGGAAAAGACCGGACGGGATTTCTTTGAGACCTACCTCCACGCCATTCAAAACAATAAGCGGATGGATGGCCGGGCCGATCAAGAAAACGATCTGATCTTCTATCAAGATGAAAACGTCCTGGCCTTTGTGCCTAAGGCCCAACGCTCCCAGGGAGAAGTCCAGATCATGCCCAGGGGAGGATACGGAAATATCCTTGAGACAGATACTCCGGTGCGCAGTTCCCTCGACCGCGCCATCCTGATCGCCATGAAGGTATTAGAGAGTCTGGGGGCAGAGATGATTACGATATACGAGATATCCAAGAGATTCGACCATCCGGACGAAGGCCAGCGCCTCATCTGCTGCCTTCTCCCCAAGCATCCCCAGTCTCCAGGCGGCCTTAGCGAGGGTATGCAGCGCTGGATTATCGGCCATTACCCTGAAGACTTTGCCCGGGCCTGCCGGGATGAAGCACAAAAGATCAGAGAAAAAGAAACCTATGGCTAAATTTTTCTTAGGATCTCGCTGGGTGGGTGAGACCCTACAGCGATACCGGGAACGACCGCCTTTGGCTACCCTTAAAGGAAAGCGTATTGTCTTCTCCGAACGCGAATATACGGCGGCCCTTCTGCACATTTACATGGGCCGGGGGCAGAACCTATCGGAAATAGCGGAGTTAGCCCATCTCTCGATGGGGCATCTGTCTTTCCAGCGATCTCAGATCGACTTTATGACCCTCGTGGATTACCTCAAGACCAGGTTCACCGCCTGGTATAGAGAGATCCTGGTCATAAAGGAATTTTCTCTGACCGAGTATAGTGATATCTCAGAGGAGTTTTTATTGTTGGATGATATTGTTCAGACACAGATACGGGTTCCTCTGTGGACACAATTAAGGCAAACAGGACTTTCTCTCCAAAGCAAAATAGAAACTGAATTATCAATTGATGCCTATGATCTTACGTTCTTCAGACGGCTTTTCACCTTTTTTATTCTGGTAGACAGGCTCAGGCCCGACGTTTGCCATCAGATGATAAAGGAAAGGCTGGTGCCGATAGCCGAGACTCTTCTAGAGAAAGACTTAGAAGCCATTGAAAGGCAGGCAGAAGAAACCTATTTGACAGAAAATATCAGAGATCAATTAACCCAAAAGCTTCGAGCACAAATCGGTGCACTTTAAGCCTTTGTTCTGTCTTTCCAGCCTTCATGCTCGCATTTCCTTTGGGGCAAGGCCCGTATTACTCGACTTCCGCCCGTTCTATCTTTGGAAGTTCCGTATATCTGTAGGGCAAGGATTCTCTTATGTTCTCGGGAATATTGCCGTACTTTCCTTCAAATTCTTCCAGGTATTCCTCACGCCCTTTTAAAAAATGCCTGAGCTTTTTCTCAAGCAGGGCCTTATCCTCAAATAACCTGTAGGCATTCATCTGATCCAGATTGGCACGGTCGCACTTTATCGGAAAATAATAACCCAGATAGTCCGGCTCAAAACTGAAACGCAGTTGCATACGCAGTAGATCATTATAAGCTGCCAGGGATTGCCGCAGGGTCACCTTTTGCTCGTGGGGACCAATGGTCCCGGTATTGGCCAGATAACACTTGATGCGGTTTCGCTTGATAATATCATTAAAAATCATGGCATGCTCAAGCCGGTTACCCGCTATAAACGGATCCAGGAAGCACACCCGTTTAAACTTTCCCGCCTGCTCCGGATCTCCACCGGTGCTCTCTATCGACTCCCCATAAATAAATTGCATGGCGGCCTGCTCTGGTGTCAACTTAGAAATGGTATTCACCAGTGGATTCCGTGTCAGGATAATTATATAATCGATTTTGTCGGCCCTTAGAGTTTTACTGGCTATCTCCAGGTTCTCACGGGTAACCACTGCCCGTCCATTACCCGTCTTGGAAATATCTTTGAAGTCAGGCATATATGGATACTTGCTAACGGCCACATTCTCCAGAAAGGCATCTCTCGATTGCGCCGCCCGTAATATCTCCGGCTGGCTTTCATCCAGCCCCTCGGTCTTGACATAGAGCCCGCCTACCTCAAAGGCGGCGTAACTGGCATCAAAGCCCACTGTGCCCCCATCATCACCGATCATCTCGGAACGTTCTCTGGGCAGCTTTCCGAACTTCCGGCATAGCGTAGTGGTCTTGCCGGTGGCCGTGAGACCGGAAACGGCGGTGACCACCTCTTGTAATTCCGGCCGCTCGGTCTCCAAGTCATATATCCACAAGAAGTCCCGCCTGGCTCCGGTATGCAGGAAAATCCCTGTCTTGTCGATCGACTTGACCCGCCAGTTTTCAAACTGAAAAATCCCTTTTTTGCCTTCACCAAGATAGATGGTATTGCGGCATATCTTAACTTGGTCACCCCTCTTTTCACCCATCATGAGGCGAACCATGATATCCTTTTCTACCAGCTTCTTTAATTTGTTGGATTCAAAGGCCTCGTCGGTAAAGTATATAATGGTATAGGTCGGCTCTTCCACCACCCGGGCCGGGGGATAATCCAAAAGCAATTTAAGGCCATAAGCAAGCTGGGCATATTGTTCCGGTACTATAAAACGGGCGGTGACACCGTCGCGACCGTCGCCAACAATGGTATCAAGGGAAATAACCCTATCCTTGCTCAATACCTCTATGGCCTTGCGAGCCAGGGCCTCTTCTTCCTCGCCAAACTGGTGATCGACACTGTTCCGGGTATGGGGAGCGGATCTGGACATCGGTTCAGAATCTGCGGCTACCGACCCGATCTGTGTCTGTATGACCCCCTCCTGCCGTAAGGCCAGTTGCTTTAGTTCCTCTAAAGAGCGTCCCTCGATCAGACGCCCCTCCGCTTTAGCCTTTTGGTATATTTGCTCCGCTGCTAATTTGAAGGAATTCATTTTTATTCTCCCTTTCTGCCTACCCGTATTGTCAATACTTCGCGGTCTTATGTTTTTTCCTGTTTTTCATATTAAGCTACACGACCTCATAACTCAACATCATAATTACATAAGGATAATGCAAACCAAAGCGCCGACAATGACCGCATAATTGTTGAGGATAAAAACCGCCTGGATTTTTCTATTGACAAGATACCGAAAATTTAGCATTAAACCACTGTCGAGTTTTTACATTGGCGGCGTAGCTCAGTTGGTCAGAGCACGCGGCTCATATCCGCGGAGTCCGGGGTTCAAATCCCTGCGCCGCCACCAATGATCGTTATTTTCAGATCCGTGCATCCACATATACATTTCCCAAGTAACCTATATCCCTTTGTTGGCTAATGGACTGGCTGTGTCAAAAACCACACTTTCTTCGTGGTTATTTATCATAGAAGTAGGCCATTCGAGGCCAAAAAGATAAACTTATACGCAAAAATAGGCCGAAACTAGCCGATCAAACTATGGTATGTTATTTGCAGTATCCTTAGATTAAGGAGGCAAATACTATGATAAATTATATATGTGAACACTGGAAGCGGGTTGCAAGTCTATCTGCCTTTGTACTGTTGTTCTATTTTTCGGTATGCGGTGTTCTCCACCTGCAGGCTGAAACGGACATGAAGTACAAAAGATGCTTTGTCTCAGAGCGCTACGCCTTAGATTAATTATTTAGTGTCTCCTTCGTTTCTTCCGGCTCATAATGAATGGTTGATCTTTTGGCATGGCGTCCCTCCATGGTGTAAGTCTGCGAGGCCGTTCGTTTAAGATTTTCTTCATTCCGCATTTAACTCACTTTTTTTGCCTTTTCTATAATCTATTTGCTATAATTATAAAGTCTGTTTAATTTTCATCTGAAAATCCCCCTGTATCCCCCTTTTCCAAAGGGGGGACTTAATGTATTCCCCCTTTACTAAAGGGGGGTGAGGGGGGATTATTTTCATTGTCCTTTGTGTCGCCATGCGACATGGATGCTTCAGTATTTAAGACACCTGTAAGGAGGAATTATATGAAGACCGTGTTGGTGGTAATCCTTTCAATGGCAGTTGTTATTGGTATAGGCTTTTTTGGTTTGCCAATCTTGATAGATAAAGAGACCCGTGGGCTCAGGTCCGAGGTTCAGTATTTGGAACAAAGACTACAAAAAACAGAGGAATTCATTAAAAGCGAAGAGGCGGCGAGTAAGGCTGCCCAGCTGCCGCCTGATGCTAATGTCCAGAAGATAATTAAAACTGTAAATACTGTTTCTTCTAGGGTGACCGCCCTTGAGGATTCTTTTAAAAAAAGTGCCTCGGCAACAGAGGAAGTAATAAAAAAGCAGACGGCAACAACTGAAGAGGCATTAAAAAAACAGACTGAAACGATTGACAAAATCGGTAAAGATGTCGGGACCAAAATCCAGAGATGTATGTTCAACGCCTTGATGGCAAGCATCAGAGGGCATGTCCTGAAGGTAAAAGTAGAGCTTGTATCAAAGAATATTGGCACTGCAAAAAATGAGCTTGAACTCATATCTGAAGCATTTGAAAAGGCAAAAACTTCGGCTACTGATGAAGACAAAAAGGTCATCGAAGAACTTCAAGGACTCCTTAAAAAAGCAAGGGCGGAAGTGGATACGGATTTACCTTCCGCAACCAATAGAGTTGACCTCTTATGGCATGAGCTTGGTAAATTACTAAGGAAGGTCTGGGAGCCTGTCGGACTTAGGGGATCGTTACGAGGGAAGTGGGAGGACAAGCCAAAATATTCACGAATTTGAGGCGCATAGTGGGGGCTATGTAACGAAAATTCGGGGATGTTTGGGCGTTCTCCCATTTTCCGCAGTAGATCATCATAAGTCCGACAGTTTCCTAGGGGTTATAGTTGCCCTCTCGCGTCAGGTATTATCTTTATCCACAGCTTCCAGGAGCAGATCAAAAAAATCTGGCAGAGCGGAAACAACCCGGCTCCAGTTAGGAATCAGGGGTATCCCCAGGGGGTCCTCGAGGGTCTGCTCTCCCGCTATCTTGATACTATCTGCAAAGGCCTCCACGGCTACCGCCTCTTCGTGGCGGTCAAAAAACAAAGAGTTGATAGTAGCATCATCATGGTAGCGCTTGATGGCATCCTGGGCCTGTCGCACATAAACAGTGCGAAGAGACTTGAAAAAGCCCTCGGAAAACACCACTCCTTCACCGGCCAGGGTCCGGAAAAGGCTCTTGGCAATGTCGGTGGTCATCTTCATCAGGCCCTTAGAGACGTCTTCGGCGGAAAGCTCCTGATGCTTATGCTCGTAATTATCGGCCAGATCCGCCTGGCAGATGCCGTTGAGCGTACAGTTCCGGTAAACCTCAGCTAACACGCCCACTTCCAGCCCCCAATCGCTGGGGATGCGGTTCCGCCAGGCCAAGTCAGCCACCATGGCAAATTCCCCGGCCAGAGGATAGCGAAAGCTATCTAGATAGACCAGGAAGGGCGTAGAACCCAGCATCTGTATAAGGGCACGAATGAGGGGGGTGACAAAGAGGCGGGTCACTCGCCCATGCAGCCGGTCGGTCACCCGGCTATAGTAGCCCTTACAGAATTCATAGTTGAGCCTGGTACTGGCAATAGGAAAACAGAGGCGGGCCAGCACCTCTGTATCGTAGGTCAGGATGTCACAATCGTGTAAGGCAATGACTTGTGACTTACGCGAGGCCAGCACATAGCCGTAGGCCATCCAGGCGGAAAGACCCTTGCCTTTATCGAAGTGGCCGAATTCTTCTTTTATAGCTTTATAAAGGGATGTAAGGCGTGGGCCATCATTCCAAATAATTACCTTCTCCTGGGGAAGCTGGGAGAAAAAATCCCTGGCATATTCAAACTGTTTGGCGTCTGTTTGACCCATGGTAATTACGATCTGACTGAGATAAGGTACAGCCTTCAATGCCTCTACAATTTTGGGCAGGGCCGCTCCCTCCAACTCCGAAAACAGGGCCGGCAGCACCAGGGCAATCGGCCGGGCCTTTGTATAACGCATCAATTCGCGCTCCAAGGCCGCCTTGTTCTCGCGATTCAGTCGATGCAACGTGGTAATAACCCCGTTTTGAAAAAAATCGCTCACAACTACCTCCTTATGTTTCTGCTTCCTGGCCTATTTTCAAGCCTTGTTACTAATCCGACCAATCATGGTTTATCGATTTTCAAGCAAAATACTTAACTCATGCCACAGCAGATCTATCCTGTCTAAAGCTGATGGCATCCGCATGTCTATATCTGCCCTGGCTTGACTGAGGATAGATACCGCTTCGTCGATCGATTTCTTACGGTCTTCCGGCGCCAGATCCTTGGCCCTGACCAGCCATGGTTCAACCAGGCCCAGTTCTTCTTTGGCCTTTCCCATATTTTTAACATTCAGGTCTGTCTTTGCTTTGAGGATATGGGTCATGGCATTGGTCACCGCAGCTTTATAGGTCAGCCTCTGGTTTTCAGCGGCCATACTCCGGGACAATTTATCAAGGGTCTCCTTTTGCTCTTTGAGGCCCTTCTCAAAATCTGACCGCTGTTTTGTCAGGGTCTCCTCAATATTTTTCTTTTCTTTTTTAAAATCCTCATCCCTGGTAGCAAAACCTTTTTTCATGTCCTCCCCAAGGCCGGCCAGACGCCTGGAGAAGCTATTTACGGACTTGATTATTCCGGCCAAATCGGCGTCCGGAGGTAGTTCAGCCACTTTCCGTGCCTCTTTTTCCTCTCTTACAAACGCCTCCAGGGGTTCCATCCGTTTCTTCAAGTCCTGTATGTCAGTCTTAATAGGACCCGTTTCATTCCGTAACATGACGGTCACCGCAAAGTATCCGACAACGACCAAAACAATACATAAAATCACAGTAATTATCGTGGCCTTCATAGCAACCCTCACATTTCGTATTATGGAAAGACTATTACAGACATATAAGTATGTCAAGGTAATCGGGAAAAATCGCCCGATTTATATACCCCGGCTTATCGTCGTCTGACGGCTATTATATCCTTTAAATATTCCGGATTCCTGCTGTTATCTCACCAACGTGCGGCGAACATAAATAATGATTACCAGAATGATCAGGGTTACCAGCCAGACCAAAAGATAAATCATCATGGCACGCTTAGCCTTTTCTTTCTCCCACCATCTCCGCGGGCGGACCCCCTTGACAAAAAAGACAACCTTGGTGGCCAAATTCACGCATACCATATTAACAGCCAACAGCAATGCTGCGCCGGTTGCAAGGTCGAACTGACCTTGTCCCAGCATCAGGCCGGCAGTTACCGCCGGCGGAAGCAATGCCACTGCAACCATGACCCCCACAAGTACGCTGGACAGCCCCGTGGCGAGTGACA
Source organism: Thermodesulfobacteriota bacterium (assembly GCA_030017815.1). GTDB lineage: Bacteria > Desulfobacterota > QYQD01 > QYQD01 > QYQD01 > QYQD01. The sequence goes on from JASEGX010000028.1 coordinate 15,281, forward strand.
TTGCCGCGGCTGCCCCCGAGGCAAGGGCAAGGACGACCGAGTCCAGTCCAACAACCGTGCGGGACATAAGTTCCTTACTCGCGTAATCAAACGGCAGAAAGACACCAATAGCAATAGAAAAAGCCAAGGCGAATCCGATTCCTGCGATATTCGTCCTAAGAGACTTCCTCATCAAGGAGATATCACCGATCGCTGTACTAAAGCCGAGGGCAAGGTTGGGGCCGAGCAGCGGCGCTATCACCATCGCACCGATTACCACAGCCACATTGCTCTCAATCAGTCCGATTGAAGCCACAATGGTTGAAAGTACAACAAGCACAAAGAAATTGAGGTCGAGCTGCACGCTTTTTTCCATCTCTTCATAGAGCTTCTCGCGAGCGGCCGTCGCAGAATCTTCCTTCGCTCGCTCATCTTCCGGTGGCTGTGGTAAGGATACTTCAAGCGGGATGACGAGAACCCGCGCATACGGCTGAGAGCCCAATATCGCCTGCAATGTGTCCAGCACTGTCTGAACTTTATCATCGCGCACGAGGAGACGCATCGTTTGCCTGCCATCCTCTCCTGCAAAACCCAGTCGGAAATCATATGCCTTATGCTTTTCGGCAATCGCCGAGATTGTGCCGGCGCTGCTTGTATCCGCAATGACCTCTATAATCTTCACTTTCCCCTCCTATGAAATGCTTCCAGAACATGCGCCGGGCGACACCGCGAACATGAGACACGCCTCGCTTCAGAAAGCGCCGTAAAGAAAACGGCCCATTTTTATCTGCCGATAATGCCTTGCTAATAACCTGTTTTGGAGCTTCAATGCATAATTAAGGGGCGGCCTCAATATTGATTTTTTCTGAATCGTACAGCATTATCAGAACACCAAGCTTTGCATTAAGACCCATGATGGGCACCACAATCCGCATAGTGCCTTTTTCATCCTCAGAGATACGGATTTCATTTTGCTCAACAATGTCTTGCGAAAACAGCGATGAAATTGGCGCGCCTTCCAGTTTTTTATCCGTTGCAACCGCAATAGTACCGTCAGGCTTCACCACTAGGATCAGTTTAATATTGGGCTCTTTTACGAATTGATTAAGATATTCGTCGATCTGTCCATAATTCTCCCTAATCATCTCTCCCCGTATAACCCAGACCAGAGGAATGGTTGTTAGACGCAGTAATTCATAGGTCTTGCTTGTAATAACCTGTTGCGATTTTTCTATCAGTTGGGCATGCTGCGCCTCCATCTTCTTTTCCACGTTTTTCACAGCAATGTTCTTCCAGACAAACATCCCGATAAGCAGCAATACAAAAACACCAATCGCATAAATAAACCGTTTTCTGTCTTCCAACATCGTCATCCTCCCTTTTCCCTGCTCCATGGTTCCCGGTTGCACCCGCCTTAGCCCTAAAATGCCCCATATTTACTTTTCTCGGTGCGCTCCTTGGTTTGTTTTTCTAAGAGTA
>JASEGX010000227.1 GCA_030017815.1 Thermodesulfobacteriota bacterium
TCCGGGTCAAGCCCGGAATGACAATCAAAGTAAAGGGACTTATGACGCACTACACAGGGAGATATTTTTACTGGAGCCGGCAGGGGGATTTGAACCCTCGACCTGCTGATTACGAATCAGCTGCTCTACCACTGAGCTATGCCGGCCCGGGCCGTGATGGCAAACGGATATAACACGAATTCAAAGGCTTGTCAATTTGTGCCCACCCCCCAAAATCCACCGCCTATTTCCGTACGAGTTAGCTCCTGACCGTAAACACACCATAGTTACTGTGCAGCGTTATTTCAAATCCAAAATCCAAAGCACGAATCTCGAAACAATATCGAATCACCAAAATCCAAAACAATCGGCGTCGCTGCTGTTTGGAACATTGGGAATTTGGACATTTGAATTTGTTTCGGATTTCGATATTCGGATTTGAACCCGGCTGCCTAGGATCGGAGATCACCCGACGCTCTTTTCTTCACATGCCCACCCCATGAACCACCGCATGGCACTTTGGGCACTTACCATTATTAACGTTGTACTGCAAGATAATGAACCCAAGGCGCTCAATTAATAGGGTGCCACATTTATGACAGTAAGTGTTTTCCCCTCCCTGACCCGGGATATTACCGGAATAGACATAATAGAGTCCGGCCTTCAAGCCGATCTCCCGGGCCTTGAGTACGGTTTGCACCGGTGTGGAGGGGACACGGGTTAACCTGTACATGGGATGGAACCGGCTAACGTGCCAGGGGGTTTCCGGCCCTAATTCTGTCCGGATAAAGCCAGCAATCTCCTGTAATTCTTTTTCAGAATCATTGAGTGTGGGGATGATAAGGGTCGTAACTTCCACCCAGATGCCTAGTTTTTTCATGAGCGTAAGGTTTTCCAGGACTGGTTTTAGCCTGGCCCCGCAGATTTCCTTATAAAATTTCTCGCTATAAGATTTGAGGTCAATGTTCGCTGCGTGGAGGTAGGGCTGAATGGTTTTGATAGCCTCTTGACCCATGTAGCCATTAGAGACAAAGACATTTTTTATCCCCCGGTCATTAGCCAGTCGCGCCGAATCATAGGCGTATTCAAAGAAGATAGTCGGTTCGGTATAAGTATAAGAAATAGATTGGCATTTCAGCTTCCCGGCGGCGGCTACTACTTCCTCCGGAGGAAAAGGCTCTCCCGCGATCCCTTTTTCCTCTTTGGGCATCTGTGAAATCTCATAGTTCTGGCAGAAAAGGCAGTGAAAATTGCAGCCCACCGTGGCTATGGAGTAAGATTTTGAACCGGGATGGAAGTGAAAAAAAGGCTTTTTTTCTATAGGGTCTATATGGCGGGCAATGACCTGCCCGTAAACCAGGGAATACAGCACTCCGTCTCTATTTTCCCGCACACCGCAAATACCGTGCTTGCCGGGCATAATAAGGCAGTGGTGGTTACAGAGGGTGCACCTTACCTTCTGTTCCTCTTCCTTTACATAAAACATGGCCTTTTTCATGGCTTCTCCTTAAAGACGGCCCCGGTACTGGCGGAGGTCACCCACTGGGCGTACCGATAGGCATAGCCCTCCTTGATCTTTGGCTCCGGTGGTCTCCAACCCTTTTTGCGTCTGGCCAGCCCCTTCTCATTGACTTTCAGGGTTATCGTCTTTCCAGGAATGTCGATACCGATGCGATCACCCTCCTGAACAAAGGCGATGGCCCCGCCCTCCGCAGCTTCCGGAGAGACATGGCCGATAGCCGCCCCCTGCGTGCCGCCACTGAAGCGTCCGTCCGTAATCAGAGCCACATCTTTCCCCAGGCCCATCCCCACGATAGCCGAGGTTGGGGTCAGCATCTCACGCATACCAGGGCCGCCTTTTGGTCCCTCATACCGTATGACGACAATATCGCCCTTTTTTATCTCCCCCCCTAAGATGGTGGAGACCGCCTGTTCCTCCGAATCAAAGACCCGGGCCGGTCCTTCGTGCCTTAACATTTCCGGGGCGACGGCCGACTGTTTCACCACGGCCCCATCCGGCGCCAGGTTGCCATAGAGTATGGCGATGCCTCCCTCAGCATGGTAGGGGTTTTTGATTGGCCGTATGACTTCTTTGTTAAGAATGTGTCTACCTTTAAGATTATCCGCGAGTTTTTTACCGCTCGCGGTCATAACCGTAGTGTCTATTAACCCGACCCCGGCCAACTCGGAGAGGATAGCCGGGATACCGCCAGCCGCATCGAGGTCCTGGAGATGATGGGGACCGGCCGGGCTGAGGCTGCAAAGATGCGGCGTCTTTTGGCTCACTTCATTAAACAGCGAGAGAGGGAGGCTTATTTTGGCCTCATGGGCGATGGCCGGCACATGAAGAACGGTGTTGGTTGAACACCCCAAGGCCATATCCACGGCAATGGCATTCTTAAAGGCAGAGAGTGTGGCAATATCCCGCGGCCGCAGGTTCTTTTTCACCAACTCCATGACCTTAATGCCGGCCGCTTTGGCCAGGCGCTGACGGGCGGCTGAGACGGCCGGGATAGTGCCATTACCAGGCAGGCCCAGGCCCAGGGCCTCTGTAAGGCAGTTCATGGAGTTGGCCGTGAACATACCGGCACAGGAACCACAGCCCGGACAGGCCGCATCCTCAAGGGCTTGCAGCATTTTTGCCGGCATCTTGCCGGCCCTGACCTTACCGACGCCTTCAAATACCGTAATCAGGTCTATCTCCTTTCCCCGGAAGGAGCCGGCCAGCATCGGGCCGCCGCTGACCATTATGGCCGGTATGTTGAGGCGCAACATGGCCATTAACATACCCGGGATGATCTTGTCGCAGTTAGGGACCAACACTAATCCGTCAAAAGGGTGGGCCCGGGCCATGACCTCAACCGAATCGGCTATAAGTTCCCGGCTGGCCAGGGAGTACTTCATTCCCTCGTGATTCATGGCAAGCCCATCACAGACACCAATGGTGGAAAACTCGATGGGCGTTCCCCCGGTCATGCGCACACCGGCCTTGACCGCGGCCGCGATCTGATTGAGATGGATATGGCCGGGGATTATTTCATTATAGGAATTGGCTATGCCGATGAGGGGCCGCCTGATCTCCTCGTCGGTGTAACCCATGGCCTTAAAAAGGGCGCGGTGCGGTGATTTCTCCAGCCCCTTTTTCATAGCATCACTTCGCATATCAGCCTCCCCTTAAGTTCAAAGCGTAGGAATTTCCTTTTTTGGACGCAGATAAATGCAGATTGTCAAGATTTCAAATATAAAAAAATATTTTGCTGCGGGTATCGGCGAAAATCTGCGGCCCAATTTAAAATAATAACCATATCATACGGAAAAAGGGCGCGATTGACAAGGTCAAAGAGGGATAATTTTTATATC
>JASEGX010000228.1 GCA_030017815.1 Thermodesulfobacteriota bacterium
GGTTCATGGGGTAGATAACTGAATATATTGCACTTTTAATTCTTGAATTAGCTCAGCCTGCGTGTTCGCTCAATCCATCTGGTTCCGCTCGCCCTTACCTTTATGTTCCTACTGCTGTTCATCTTTATCCATCCGGCCACCGCTCAAACGGAGCAGGTCCTCAAGGTAGGTATCTATAATTTTGAACCACTGGTCTTTATCACCCCAGACGGCGCTCCCCAGGGTCTCTACTTGGATGTTCTTTCCCACATTGCCGCCAAGGGAGGTGCTGGATAAGTCAATAAAGACCGTGAGACGTGAGGTGCAAGGCGTAAGCGGTAATGTCAAAAAATTTATGAAAAGAGGGGATAAAATATGAAACCACAGGAATTTTACCACAGAGGGCACAGTGCGGCGTAGCCGCAACCAAAAGAAAGCATTTAGCTTGTAGCCAAATTTTTTCTTAATAGAATTTCGAGATTTTGCACGTTAGTAGTACAGAGGAAAATTAAGATAAATCAAAGAAATAAATGAAGATAAAAGAGCTGGATGGTAAGACAGGGTCATAGGGGCAAGGGGCAGAAGTTAAAGAAGTTGAGAAGATGAAAAGATAAACTACGGAAAGACGGTAAAACCCATTTGCCTGAAGTGTTCATCGAACGTAAAGCAGGTAGTGATGCCCAGCTCTTTCATAACGACGAAACTTATGCTGTTACCGCCGGTCAGTTTCGGGACCCTTTTCACCGATGAGAATTCCCCCCTCGATCAGACGAATCAGAGGATCAACATGAATCAAATGATACTTTTGTCTTTATGGTGTTTCATGATGCTGAATGCGGCATTTTCAATATCAGGGGTGATATGGATGATTGAAACTATTTTGCTTGAGATGATATCATCACGATATTCGACGGCATATTTCAAAGGCAGTCTTGCCCGGAGAAAATTGATGGTTTCACAGACAACGAAATTGGTCGTTATAAGTTTAAACGGAGGGCTTAATTTCTTCTGATAAAATTCTTTTGCCTGCGTGTGATACTGATCATCTTTGTCGATAAGGGCGATGAATGCCGAGGTGTCGATGAACAGCGTCATCATTTCTTTTTGCCGTAGAGGTACTGGTCATGTTTGATAGAGCCGTCACGGGTCCCGGATCGGGCCATCCCGATCAAGCGGTTAAAGGGGTCTTTCGTGTAGTCCACCGGCTCTTCCCGTACCGCAAGGGATTGCAGGAGCGCATCTCCCACAATCTGCGACATGCTCCTTTTTTCCCTGGCGGCCTTTCGCTTGAGCTCTTTTATGACGCTTTCGGGAAGCCTCAGGCGTGTGCTTATGTAATGCATAGACGCCTCCAGTTCGTATGAAAAAAAATATACCGTTACTCAGCGGAATTGTCAAGGCTTTTTGGAGAGTGCATCGGGAGTGGAAGTTCGGAGGAATGGGTTCTCCTGATAGAGACATTCGAGGGCAGGCGGAGTTGGAAGTGGGGAGAAGCGCACTGTACTCTTTAGCGCGGATATGGGGAAGAATACCGCGGGGAAGGCATGTATTCCATTTCCGTGCAACGGGATATCACCAAGCGCAAATGGGTGGAATTGGAACGGGAGAAACTCATCCGGGAGCTCCAGGAGGCCCTGGCCAGTGTGAAGCAGTTGAGCGGCTTGCTGCCCATCTGCGCTTCCTGTAAAAAGATAAGGGACGATAAGGGGTATTGGAAGCAGATTGAAGTCTACATCCGAGACCATTCGGAAGCCGAATTCAGCCATGGCGTTTGCCCGGAGTGTATGAAGAAACTCTATCCCGACTTTGAAGTCACCCGAAAGAACGGTTTGTAAGGCTTTGAAAGTCATCCAGCCCGGTGACAAGGGCGTTGAGGATGAGAAGACGGTACGGGAACTGGCGGTCACAGGATTGAGGAGGCAAGGGTATAAAATATTTGAAGCTTCTGAGGGAGGCGAGGCTTTTTTGATCTGTGAGAAGCATGAAGGGAGGATTGATTTGATTCTGACGGATGTGGTGATGCCCGGGATGAGCGGTCGCAAGTTAGTGGACCGGCTTAAAGAGATTCACCCGGAGATGAAGGTTCTCTACATGTCCGGTTACACCGATAACGCCATCCTGCATCATGGCATCCTGGAGGAAGGGACAAATTTTATTCAAAAACCTTTTACCGTGGATGGATTGGCCAGAAAAGTAAGGGAGGTGCTGGATAAGTAAATAAAGACCGTGAGACGTGAGGCGCAAGGCGTAAGCGGAGACCGCCTCGCGGGAAACGGTCATGGCGCAGATCGAGAGATACTGACCGGAAAGAAAAAGAAGCTTTAGAGTCAGCATATGGGAAGTGCAATTTTAAAGTGGGATATTAAATATGTATTGATATTTGCCGGGGATATCGGCCTGAGTGTCCCCACGATTAGAAACTGGCTTTCCATCCTTGAAGCGAGCCGTATGGTCTATCTGTTACCGCCCTATTATAATAATCGTAACACTTTAGCTGTTTGAAAACCATCCCGAACAGGGAGATTTTTAAGGGCGTCATTTCTGCGAAAGCAATCCGCCTCAGGCGGGCAGGATTTTTCCTAATGGGTTCTGGATTCCCGTTCCCTGCTTAAAACCTGCAGGGACATGTTTCACGGAATGACAAAACGTAGACTTTTTGCAAAGGGCTAAAGTGATACTTGTAGGGTAATTTTTATGGATAGGATGGTTGCCTGGCCAGACCACTGAGGATGGATTATGTAGATACTTTTTACCATGTTCTTTCCCGGGGGAATGAAAGGCGGGAGCTTTTCCGGGATAAGGCCGACTACCTATTTATCCAGGATCTCCCGGACTTTTTCCACTAACCTGTCTATGGAAAATGGTTTCTGGATAAAACTTATCCGCTCTTCAAGAATACCGTAATATACAATGGAGTCATCTGCATAAACCGACATGAATAAAATTTTCATCTCCGGGTGCATAAGCAACAAACGCTGGGCTAAATCCCGACCGCTCACCCCGGGCATAACCACATCCGTTATCAGCAAAGGTATTCTTACTTCTTGCCTCTCGCATATCAATAAGGCTTCCGCGCCGCTGGCTGCCTCCAAAACTTGATACCCTTGCCGCTTCAATATCTGCACCACCGAGCTCCGCACATCCTTGTCATCATCAACCACAAGGATGGTCTCGTACCCATGAGGAGTCTCCCCCCCAACTTTATTTTTATCTTGAGGTTCGGTATTTATCATGTTTTTTAATTCTTCGTATGAATTTAGCTTTATGCAAACAATCATTTACTACTTCTTTTTTTCCGGTCGACGGCCTCACGTAGGGCAACCCTTTATGGGTTGCC
>JASEGX010000229.1 GCA_030017815.1 Thermodesulfobacteriota bacterium
CAGATTATCGAAGCAATTACACGCGGAGAGGAACAGGGGCAATACATCTCTTCCGTCCCTTTTATTTATCAAAAAGATAAGCGTTGCGGGACGGCGGCCCTGGCCGGCGTCCTTCACTATTATGGGGATCCAATCAGTGAGGAGGCAATTGCCGGAGATATTTTTTCTAAAGAGCTGAAGGGCACCTTGATATCGGACCTGGAAAATTTTGCCCGCCGCCGGGGATTCTACACCCGTGTCTATTCGGGAAGTCTGTCCGACCTCAAAAGGCATATCGAACGCAATAAGCCTGTTATTATCCTTATCGATGATGGTTTTTCAGCCTATCAGCGTCCCCATTATCTCGTAGCTGTGGGGTACAGTGAAAAACGGAGGCTGGTGATTGTCCATACCGGAACAGAGGCCGATGCCCTCTGGTCTTACGGACGGCTGGAATCGGCCTGGGCTCGGATGAATAATCTTTGCCTCCTTATTATGCCTGTTTCTAAGGCCACAAAAGAGTAATATGCGTTCTATTATCTCTAAAAGAGACCGGGCTTTTGTACTATTTTGGATTTTTTTGTGCCTGGGTTGCGGAAACCTACCGGAAATCGTCGTTCTTCACGATCCGCTCACGGCGGAGGAACACAATAATCTGGGCGTGTCCTATGAGGCGCGCGGGGAATATAGTTTAGCAGAGCGCGAGTATAAGGAGGCATTAAAGATAAGGAAAGACCTCTTTTGCGCCCAATTTAACATCGGGAACCTCTACTTAAAGATGGGACGGGAGGGCGAGGCGGAAGACGCCTACAAAAAGGCTATAACCCTTGATCCCGCGCAGCCTGATGTTTATAATAACCTGGCCTGTTTTTATCTTCAGAGCGGTCGCAATCTGGGTGAAGCGCAAAAAATGGCTGAAAAGGCCGTGAGCTTATCTGGTCCGCAGAGTTATCGTTACCTGGATACCTTGGGCATGGCTTATTTGGGTCAGGGAGAGGTCGATAAGGCGCTCCGGTGTTTAGAGGAGGCGCTTGACATTGCGCCGGATGAGGATAAAGTCTTTCTGGCTGAGGTCTACAGGCATCTGGCAGAGGCACATCGGATAAAAGAAGATGGCGGAGGCCCTATGCTGCGCTACTAAGGCATCTATAGGCATCTGGGCGGGGCCTATCGGATGAAAGGGGACGAAATCCAGACAAAAAAATATCTGGATAAGTCCCTGGAGTTGACAAAAAAAGCCGTTCTCTTTAAGTTATTTATCTGTCTGCCGATAAAACAATAAAGGAGGCAGGGCCATGAAGATAAAAGAGACAGTAAATCATTCGGCCGGCGGGGCAGGGCGGCTACAGCCTGGGAAAAAAGCAGGAGGGGCGTCCTTTCGTGATGTCTTTTCCAAAGTTGCGGGGAAGGCGGATCAAGCGCCTGCGAGCGCAGGGCTAAATAATGCGGCGCCGCTTTCTTCTGTTGATGCGCTTGCCGCCCTGGGGACAGATACCAGGCTCCAGGGAGTGGCCAGGGCACAGGAATTGATTGCCCTTCTGGATCAATACCGTATGACCCTCGCCGATCCAAAGAAAACCCTGAAAGATGCCGGTCTCCTGCTTAATTCGGCTGATGAGAAGGTTAGACAGCTTGATCTTATTATCCAGGGATTGCCTTCAGGCGACCCACTCAAAAGGCTTCTGAATGAAACAGGGGTTATTGTTGCGGTTGAGACCATCAAGTTCAACAGGGGTGACTATCTTTAGCAACAGGTTGTAATCCCGGTCATGTCCCGATGACCTTGACATAAACCTTTCGGGTGCGCGGGCCGTCAAATTCGCAGAAGAAGATGCTCTGCCAGGTCCCCAGCAAGAACTTACCTGATTCTACGATTACCTTTACCGAAGAACCCATGATACTGGCCTTTATGTGGGCCGGCGAGTTGCCCTCAGCGTGACGGTAGGGGAAACGAAAAGGTATTACCTCATTCAGGACGGCCAGGATGTCCGTTTGAACACCCGGATCTGCTCCCTCATTAATGGTAATCCCCGCGGTGGTATGGGGCACAAAGATACAGCATAGGCCGTCCTGAATGCCTTTTTCCTTTAAAACCCGCTCTGTCTGACCGGTTATATCTATTAATTCAGTCTGATTTGTCGTCTTTATGGTGATAGCGGCAGTCATGGACGTGTTCCTCTTAAGATGTCAGTTTTGGCTCTCGGCTATCATCAGCAACCGGACTGTTACCGTTGTGCCTTTTCCGACCTCACTTTCGATGTGGATGGTCCCGTTTGATTCGGTCACTACCTGGTAAGCCGTCCATAAACCAAGCCCCGGCGCCCGCGTCCCTTTTGTAGTGAAGAAAGGTAGAAAGACCCTGGGGATATCTTCGCGCGCGATACCTGATCCCTGATCGATAAATCGAATCTCGACCATGTTCTGATCCCTGATCCGGTTTATGTTAACCTCAATACTTCCTTGGCCGTCCATGGCTTCAACGGCATTCTGCACGATTTTTTCAAAGGCCAGGGGGATATTGTCTAAGGCCTTCACGGACAGGGTCTGCCCGTCACCGGTAACCTTTATGGTGAACGGCGCAATTTTTTTTCTGAGTGAGGAGAGGACAGAAGGAAGGGCGATCTTTACTATCTCTTTTTCGTTTATGTATGAGGTGACGGAAAGAAGTTCGTTCACTACTTCCGTGACGCGTAGTGCGGCGTCAACAGCAGACCTTAAGCGATATTGGGCCTTGTCAATCTCATTATCTTGTAGATGCTCGAGGGCAAGGTCCCCCAGGGCCACTACCGTGGTCATCCTGTTGTTCAATGTGTCGGCTAAGCCCCGCACCAGTTCCAGGAGGGCGTCTTGTTTCTCTTTTTGCTTGGCTATTTTCCCCAGGCGTTGTCTGTCCAGGGCCCGTTGTACCTTGAAGAGGAGATCAGCCCGTTCACAGGGTTTAAGGATGTAGTCCATGGCCCCGGCATACATGGCATTTACGGCCGTTTCAACGGAGGAATGCCCGGTTATCATGAGGACTATGGATTCCGGCGAGACCTTTTTGGCCTCTTTAAGAAGGGTGAGACCGTCCATGCCTTCCATGACCAGGTCGGTAAGGATGAGGTTATAAAACTCACGACCCAGGCCGGCCAGAGCCTCTTTGCCGCTGGTGACCGGCGTGACCTGATAGCCGTCTTGTTCCAGTATACTGGTCAGAATATCCAATGTGAGCTTGTCATCATCTACAACCAGGATTTTGGGGTACGCGGTATTGGTCATATTTTTACCTGATAAATTACATCAATAGAGGCTCTTGCAAAAGTCCCAATTCTGTCATTCCCGCAGCGATTCTGAGCGG
>JASEGX010000230.1 GCA_030017815.1 Thermodesulfobacteriota bacterium
GAGATCGTGTTTTAATCAAAACCTTTTTGCCTCACCTTTTGAACGATACTAATTAAATAAATGGTGCACTTACAATTTGAGTTCACCAGATACACATTATTGTCTGAAACAGCATTTGAAATTCGGTCCGCCTATGGCGGATCCGGTTAGGGGGTGAATAAGTGAAAAAAATATTTTTAAAAGGTCTAAATTTTAAAGGGAAGGAGGTAAAAGAATGAGGAGATTGGTCTTGATCCTGGCGACAGTACTTATCACGTTGACGTTTAGTAGTGGTTCGGCTTTGGCATTAACAACGCCCTATTATTCTTACAGCGAAATCTACGCATTCGGAGGAGCCGGTGCCGTCGGTTTTTCGGATCCTGATCATCAGACTGCCGAGGGTGCTGGAACCACATCATTGACAGGGGCATCCGGCCCTCGTTCCGGAGGGACAGCTTCCTGGATAGGTGCTGCTGCAGACGGATATGCACGAATTACGGCTGATCCTGCAAACGGCAATATCAGCGCATATACCGCAGCAGACCACGAGGCCGGGGTCGCAGGATGGGAGATTTCTTGGCTTCCGGGAACACCCTACTCTGAGCCGGATACATGGGGCTCTGCCAGCGCCTTTGGCTATATAAGGAGTGTGTGGCAGGTAGTATCCACTGATCCAGATCTCCTCCAATCCGGAGATCCGGTTACTATTAATGCAACCCTTGCAGTTGATGGATGGTTTGATGAGGACCTTGAAAGCGGCGTAAGGGCCACGCTTTTGCTTAACGACATGGAGGATGCTTCTTGGCTCGAGTCGCAGGAATATCTTACATGGGGCGGATTTGAGGACCTTGGCCTCGGAAGTCCATTATACCTTAGCACTACAAACGCGGATGGGACAAATGTCGATTACACGGGGAGCCTTAGTTCCAATGTCAGCGTCGGAGATATTGTCGTTATGGAAACCTTGTTTTCTATTTATTCTGTCCTTGATAACGATGGAATACTCAGGGTTACATGGGCTGATTTCGAAAACACCCTTAATTCTTCAATATCAACAACAACACCAGGCGCAAGCCTCGTCCCTTACGGTGCTGCTCCCCAAACTGCTGTTCCTGAACCCTCTACCATGATCCTTCTCGGCTCCGGGCTTGCGGGAATAATTGGCTTTGGGAAAAAGAGGCTGTTTAAGAAGGCATAAAAACTTTAAAGGGAGAAGCCGGCGGCTAAGCTCCGCCTGCGGAGTGCTTGCGAGGTTAAAGACATAAAGGCTTCTCCCTCCCCAAGCATACAGACCGTTATCAGTAAGCATCTTTTAAGGTTCCTCACGGCGTCCTGATATCTTTGCGTAGTCATATTTATTCTGAGAAGGATGTCCTGAATTCCCTCGTGGATATACTTAAGATTTAAAACAGCGTAAACGTGGCGATCATATTTATTAAATCCTGAATAGCCGCCGGACTGGACATGGCCTGATTATAGTTAGCCGAGGCCACAAATACCCGTGAGAAATATAGGTTCACATCTTCATATGTCATTAGCTTCCAAGCAAAGAAAAACCTGATTAAGGGATATTAAGGGACAGAAACTGAGGGGAACAGGTTGCGGTCGGTGTGGGGGATAAAGCGGGCGGCGTTGAATCTCTGCATGAATTCGGCATTTACGTTCATCTCGATGTAGGTAATACGGTCACAAAGGCGCAGGGTCTCCTCGCGCAGTGAAAAATTGCAGAGGGCCTGTAAGGCCCCGGTCAGAGAGCTATTCCCTAAGGGGATATACCGTTCGAGGGGCAAATCCGGAAGCATCCCCAGGGTAATGGCCTTTACTGGATCGATGTAGTTCCCGAAGGTTCCAGCTACGTAGAAATGGGCCAGATCCTGGAAGCGGAGGCCCACGAAATCGATAATGGTGGTCAGTATGGTATACATGGCGGCCTTAGAGCGTAAAAAAATATCCACGTCTGCCTGAGTTAAAACCAGATCCTCCTCTCTGCCCGTCTCCTGGCCCGAAACCAGGATGTAGGCCAGTCCGGATGTGGTCTCCTTGAAGCGGGAAGGGTCTCTCTCCGGGACAAACTTTCCCCGCCGATCCAATAGTCCCGCAGAGAAAAGTTCAGCCGCCAGGTCAATGAGACCGGATCCACATATCCCCAAGGGAGCTACCCTGCCAATCACCGAGTAGACGGGTCTTAAGGTGTTACGGTCCAAACTTACCCGGTCGATGGCCCCGTCGCCGGCAGTCATGCCCATCTGAGCCACCCCTCCTTCGAGAGCCGGGCCGGCCGCACCGGCACAGGCCATGAGCCAGTCGCTATTTCCCATAACCACCTCGGCATTGGTGCCCACATCCACCAGGATAGAGACCTCGTTCCGGCGGGCCAGACCTGAGGCCAGGAGACCGGCGATGAGGTCGCCGCCAAAATAGCTTCCCACGTTAGGAAAGATGAAAACCCGGGCCTGAGGATGAATGGGGATCTCCAGTTTTCCGGCCGGCACCGGATCAGGGCGGTTCACCAGGGGGATATAAGGTTCCCGGGGAATAGAGCTCGGGTCCAAACCCATAAAAAGGTGGGTCATGGCCGTGTTCCCGGCCACAGTCATAGAATAGATACTCCCGGTCTGCACCCCTGCTTTAGTGGCCAGTTGGGCGACCATTTTGCCGATCCCTTCCCGTACCGCGGCGGTCAACTTCTTGAGGCCGTTCGGGTCGTGGGCATAATGGATGCGTGTAAGAATGTCGGCTCCATATCGAATCTGGGGGTTGTCCACGGAATGTTCGGAAAGGACCTTTCCTGTCCTCAAGTCCACCAGCGCGCCCACCATCCGGGTTGTCCCCAGATCCAGGGCCAGGCCGAAAAATTCCTTTGTAGTGTCACCAGGGCTGATATCCAGAAGCTCCCATTCTTCTCCTTCTCTGACCACCGTGGCCGTCACCCGGAAAGAAGCCTCTCTCATGACACGAGAAGAAAACCCTATCAGGCCGTAGGGTATCCGGACGGACTTAATACCCTGCCCGGCTTGCAGCGCTCGCCGCAGCCGGTCAATATCCCCGGTATTATCCTTTAAACTGGGGAGGGGAAGGTTCAAGTATAGCTTCTTGACCCCGGGATCCAAATCTTTGTTTGATATTTTATCCTGACCGGGCGGCATCTACATATAACCTCTAAAGTTTATGGTTTGCGTCGCTGTCGAACTATGAACAAAATCTGAGACAAAGGTCAATTAAAATTTAAAAAATGTCATTACAAATTTTCACTTTACACGGATACGCCTTTGTGATGAGATATTAATTATAAGGTGAGCCTCTTGCAAAACTGTG
>JASEGX010000029.1:0-5931 GCA_030017815.1 Thermodesulfobacteriota bacterium
AGCGGTCTTGCACGGAAGTCCAGAGCGAACTCTATGTCGCCTTGGATAAAGAGAATGGTTCACCGTGCACCGTTCTGGGTTTCGTTAACCCTGAACCTTGAACCTGAGTAGTTACAAATTAAAGCTCATTTCATGAAAACAAAAACTCACTAAGGAGGGAGGCATTTTATGAAAAGCAAAGAAAAGGACTATTACCGGTCCCTATACGAGGTAGCCATGGTAATAAATTCCAGCCTGGATCCGGCCACGGTCCTGGCGAAAATAGCGGAACAAGTTACTTTGGCCATAGAGGCCAAGGCTTGTTCTATAAGACTACTTGATAAGCAGGGTAAGCGGCTGCTTTTAGGCGCCTCTTATGGATTGAGTAAAGGATATCTACGGAAGGGGGCAGTAGAAATAGAAAAAAGTGGCATTGACCAGGAAGCCCTGGCCGGTAAGAGAGTTACTATCCGTGATGCGTGCACCGATCCGCGATTCCAATATCCGGAAAAGGCAAAGGAAGAAGGTATTGCCTCGGTAATGGTAACACCCCTTATGGTTGAAGATCGGGCCATAGGCGTACTACGTGTCTATTCCGCTACGTGCAGGGATTTTGCCCCTGAAGAAGTAGAGTTCTTGACGGCCATCGCCAACCTCAGCGCCATCGCCATTGAGAATGCCCGCTTACATCAAGCCCTTAAAGCAGATTACGAACTTCTGGCTGCTTATGAATACAGACTTTTTGACGATTAAAGAGGAGAGAAAAGCTATGAGAAAGGCAAGGATAGGTATAAACGGGTTTGGCCGCATTGGCCGCCAGGCGTTAAAGGCTATGCTGGAAAGACACCCAGAAAATTTGCAGGTAGTGGCTATTAACGATCTGTTTGATGCGCCTACCAACGTCCACCTGCTCAAATATGATACCAATTACGGAATATTTAATGTTCCGGCAGAAATCCGCGACGGCGAAATGGTCGTTGGTGATTGGAGAATTCGCAATTTTTCAGAACGAGATCCAGTCCAGATACCATGGCATGAGGTCGAGGTTGACATAGTTATAGAATGCACCGGCCTCTTTCGCACCGGGCCCAGGGCCAATATGCACAGGGAGGCAGGGGCCAAAAAAGTAATCATAAGCGCTCCGGCCAAGGAAGAAGATATCACTATTGTTATGGGGGTTAACGAGAAGGCTTACGACCCGGTCCGCCACCATATTATCTCCAATGCTTCCTGTACCACTAATTGTCTCGCTCCACCGGCAAAGGTCATTAACGATCAATTTGGCATTGTGAAAGGTGTTATGACCACTGTACACGCCTATACTAATGATCAACGCATCCTCGATCTGCCGCATAAAGACCTGCGCAGGGCGCGCGCTGCGGCCTGCAATATAATCCCCACCTCAACCGGAGCAGCAAAAGCCGTAGCGCTTGTAATACCGGAACTCAAAGGCAAATTCGACGGATATTCATTAAGGGTCCCTACGCCCACCGTATCCGTAGTAGATTTCGTAGCCCTACTGGAAAAAGATATCACTACAGATGACCTGAGGAAGGCCTTAAAAGACGCCGCCAATGGCCCGCTGAAGGGCATCATGTCTTATTCGGAGGATTTCCTGGTTTCCTCTGATTTCAAAGGTGATCCCCATTCCTGCATAATCGATGCTGAATTCACACAGGTACTGGGAGGCAACCTGGCCAAAGTCGTCTGCTGGTACGACAACGAATGGGGTTATTCCTGTCGTCTTGCCGACTTAGCCAACCTTATAGCCGAAAAGGGAATTTAAGCCATGCGCTAAAGAAAACCAGCGGGATGCCGATAAGAGAATAGAGTCTTTAGTCACCAGTCTAATCTATAGATAAGGACAATAGTGAAAACGGCATCCCGCTGGTTGATCATACCTGTGCTATGGACTTATTTCACATGGGTAAGTCCTAGCGCAATGGCGTTAGATACTAATTGTGACAAATGCCATGCCTCCTACAAGGCCGTAGTTACAAAAGACACACAAGATCAGGCTACCGAGCGTTGTACCCATTGCCACGCTGCCATACATGCGGGCAATACCGGCGAGGCCGGATCAACCCCTTATGTTTATCATAATACCGGGACAGACTTAGCCGGCGGCAATTTTTATTATGTCGGCCTTCACGGCAACCGTCATGGCCATAACGTGGATGGGTTTACGGATATAGGGCCGGATACTATTAACGCACCGGGACTAAACGACCCCTCCTTAAATTTCACCAGCGTCCGGCTTACATGTGCCGGTAAATATGGCTGCCATGGCGACCGTACCAAGATCTCACCACGCGAAGCCATGAAGGGAGCCCATCATGCCTATAACCCTGCCAAACCGTCCGACGGAGAGACGGTAGCGACAAGTTATCGGTTTCTGTTGGGGGTTACCGGAAGGGAAATGAATGAAGACGGCCACAAATGGGAATACAAGACTGCCTTTGATAAGCATAACGAATACCAGGGGGCTGATAACTGGCGTGATTCAAAGAGCATAAGCTATTTATGCGGTCAATGCCATGGCAGCGATGCCCTAGGCGACACTACAGGTAGCTTTCATGGTGCGTCCGGCACCGGGGGCAAGCGTCCCTCCTGGTTAAGACACCCAACAGACATCCCCATCCCGGACGGGGAATTCTCCGGTTATACGGAATATAACCCGGTTGTGCCCGTTGCCAGACTGGATCTAGATCGTGCAAAAAATCCGTCAGAAGTGAACGTCTCGTCAGGCAATGAAGTGGTAATGTGTCTGTCCTGTCACCGTGCCCACGGTTCGCCTTATCCGAGTATCCTGCGCTTTGCTTACGATGAAAATATGTCCTCTTCAGGCTCTTGCCGCACCTGCCACCGCAATCACTAAAAATTTATCCAGCCACGAATGAACACGAATCTACACAAATAAGGCAGGCATGACGAAAATTTATACAGGATTTTGTATCTATTCGAGTCCATTTGTGTCAATTCGTGGCCGAAATAGCTAAATCGGTATTTGATTCTTAAGCACGATAGCATATACCTTGTGTTGGAAGGGATGGATCTGGGGATGCTTTTCAAACAGCCAACCTTCAAAGATGTTCTTACCACCCTCATAAACGGCCACCTGAGCAGCCGGATTTTTAGGTTCATTAGAAAGAGAGGTTATTCCCTGGGGAGACATAGAAAAATCGGGCAGGAAATTTAGTACCTTAATCCTTATCTTACTGCTAGGAACTGCTAAATCTTTGTTAATGTCAACTACGTAATCCTTTTCCGTGCTTGTCTGTTTATTAACCACGGCTATTACTACCGCTTTCCATTTGCCCTGGACCTCCCGGGGGACAACCACCGGTGCGTGGCCTTTCGTAACCGGTTTTGACTCCGGCTTTTGTTCCCTCTTCTGGATAGCTTCAAGCATCTCTTTCGGGAACTGTTTCCCCATGGCCGGGGGCATCTGCTCTTGCCCGGCTGGAGCAGGTTCGCGCATAGACGGTTCAGAAGGCATTGCGGGCTTCTCTTGCGCCGTTTTTATGTCTTCCTTTTTCTGACATCCGCTAGCCAACAAAATCCCTCCTGCGATAAGTGGAACTGCAAGAATCCTGATTTTTTTAAACGTATCCATTATCCCGTACCCTCCGTATTAGTATAAAACCCCTCACGTGGCTCCACTAAAACCACGGTGAGGGGTTCTAAGTTTATTATTTTATGACTCAGAAAACCGTTATATTTAACCTAACTATTGCTCCGACCGCCCGGCCGGGATAAAAACCTGCAGGCGATTATTGTCGGCGTCGACTATAAACAGCCGGTAATCAGAAGCCACTTCTATCCGATAGGGGAATATGAAATTCCCCTCCTTCCACCCCTTTTCGCCTATCTCCCCCTGCCAGTTTCCGTTTCGGTCCAGGAGAACGACTTGATGCCGATGAGAATCCAGGACGTAAATGCGCCCCTGTCCATCCACATCTATGTCCACTGGAAATTCAGTTTCTCCGCGGAGATCCCCGCGCTTACTAAACTGGTTGATAATCTTACCTTCCTTATCAAAGACATAGACTATACCGCGCCGGGCCTCAAGCGCGATTATGTTCCCGTCCTTAGCAACTGCTACCGCCGAGAATCCCGTGAACCTCGGTTCAGGAGAATTTATGTGGAGTTTATACGTTAGATTGCCATCAAAAATGTAAATTCTCTGGTTCCCTTGATCCACGACATAAAGATTGTCCTTATCATCTAAGGCCAGGCAAGTAGGCCAAAAGGACGAGGCATCAGGAAATCCGTCCGCAAGAACGCCGCGTCTCTCGCCGGTCTCAGTATTATAACTGATAATACCCTGAGCACCCCGCTCGATGACTATAATCGTCCCCCGGCTGGTCTCTACAGCGCTAATGGGTAACACCATTTTATCAGATTTAAATTCAGACAGGAACCGAAATTTACCCTCACTATCGCCAAAGAAAAGCAGGCGGTTATTGCCGGTATCGGTCACAAGCAATCTATTTTTGGCGGGTGACCAAAAAAGGTCCTGGACCTGCTTCAATTTGCCCATGCCTTCCATCTGTGTAAAACCAACCTGGAGGGCAAAGGGGGTCTTTTGCTGGGCAAAACAAAGATCAAGTGCGAAAAAAACCGACATAATACTACACAACACAAGGACAATTAATAAAAGCCTGATCCTGCCAAACATCAAAGCCATACCGCAAGCTCCTTAATCCCTTTTATGGCACTCTATGCACAGTTCCTTTTTGCGGTCGAAATAGAGCATAAATTTATTTTCAGCAGTATGCATCCCGTGACAGGTCGTGCAATAAGTCGGCTGGTTGGTCCGCGGATCTATAGATTTTTCCCTGAGAGGATGCGATAAGCTGTGTTCTTTTTTATGGCAACTCACACAGATATCAACCCCATCGCCTTTGAAGTAATGGGGCATATTTTCGGCGTGTGGATCATGACAATGGGAACATTTACCCTCCTTGATAGCCGTACAGCGGATGCCCTTTTGTTTCTCAATGGAGGCCTTCTCACGCCGATCCGTATCGGCATGACAGGAGATGCAGAGCCATTTCTCTTTCTTCCAGATAAGGCCTTTATCCTGCGAGGCATGAGGATTATGACAGGTGGTGCAGGCCTTACTTCCTCCGCCGTGAACGTATATCTTAGACAGCATATCCTTCTTATTACCATGGCAATCAAAGCATAATGTCCGGCCGGTCAATTTTGTCGTAAGGGGCTTATTTGCGATAATCGTATCGTGGCATGCCTCACATTTTTGATCGACGAAAGACTGATGGGCTATAGGGTTGAAAACCCCTTTTTTGTTTGAGGCATGGGGATTATGACAGTTAGTGCAGTCGGCATTCTGGAGGGCAAAGGCCAGAGAAACCCCTTTACTCTTGCACTTAATACCATGACAATCCTGGCAAAGACGATTTATATTTTTCTTTACCAACCCTTCCTCCTTGGAGACATGGGGTTGGTGACAAGAAAGGCACTTTTTCTCCCGGAAGGGTGGTATGGGATAGGAAAAGGTGAGCTGCTTTTTTACGCCCTCATGGCAGTCCAGGCATAAGCTATTTGCTTCTTTGGCCAGTAGGTTACTGTGTGCAGAAGCATGGGGATTGTGACAGCGCGTACATTTATCATGTAAAAGAACGGAATGAACGTACCCGCGCCCCAGTTCCTGGGCTAATCCCTTGTGGCAACTATAACAAACTTTGTTTATCTCATCTTTCAAAAACTTATCCTGGTTCGCAGCATGAGGATTGTGACAGGCCATGCACTGGCCCTTGCCCACAGGATCATGTATGGTTTTCTGCGCAAATTGCTTTTTTAACTGGCTATGGCAGCTATAACAGGTATCAGCCGAAGGCTTTGCCGCCAGCGCTTCACCTGTAAGTGTCCAGACAAAAAAGGCCAACAAAGGCAATATCGCAAACTTAACCCTCATATTGTTAACAT
>JASEGX010000029.1:5941-16500 GCA_030017815.1 Thermodesulfobacteriota bacterium
TCCATTTCATAAGCTTTCCGGGTATCGCCGAAATTTCGCCATTTGAATTTTGGGTTCTTAGCCTTATCATTTATTCATCTTTGCGGCCTCTGTGCCCTCTGCGGTGAATATTCACGTTATTTATGGCACAGTTTACAATCTCTCTTAGCAAAAGGACTGTGCTCATTTTTCTTCAACAAACTTCCCTTAGCAGCTATATGTGGTTCATGACACTCCAGACATAAGCTGGTATTTTGGAGCAACCCTTGATGCGCCTTGATATTGGTAGGTTTATCGGTGGCATGGCACTGGAGACAGAGGAATGGATCCCGGTTGGCCAAAAGCCCTTTTTCTTCTCCGTAATGGGGTAGATGGCAGCCGCGGCAATTACCTTGCTTGACCGGCATATGCCCCCGGGCCGAACGCAGCGCCTCTTTTAGCTGGCCATGGCAGGACAGACACAGCTCGCCGGTTTGATTGAGGAGCAAACTGGCAAGCTTTGTACCGTGCGGGCTATGGCAGCTAATGCAGTTCCCTTCCTTTATGGGTTGATGTACGGCCTGGGCATCTTTTCCTTTGGCCACGAAGTTCTTATGACACTTCAGGCAGAGTTCAGAAGGTGGGAGCATCTGCTGCATCGGATAATTACTGGCATGGGAGTCGTGACAGCCCCGGCATTCCCTTCTCATAAACGGCGGGTGACCCTTGCCTTCTGCACCTATATTCTTCATTTCTACATGACAGGAGAAACAAATATCCGTCTTGGAATGCTTGAGAAGAGACTTATAATTCGCTCCGTGCGGCTTATGACATCCTGTACAATTCTTTTTACTTACGGGCGTATGAACGTATGCCTTATAAAATTTATCTCTGGCCTCCTTATGACAACTGTAGCACAAGGCTTCCGGGGATACGCCCAGCATTCCCTTATAATTGGATCCATGGGCGTTGTGACAGGTCGTGCACTGATCTGCTGCGAGGGGTTTATGTACATAAGCTGCGTTTAGCTCTTCCTCTGCCTTCTTATGACACCCGAGACAAAGCTTCTTTTTTTCCAATTTTAGCAATTGCTTATTAGCCGCGGCATGCGCATCATGACAGGCCGTGCAACCCTGTTTTTTGAGTGGCGCATGCGGCACACCTGCCTTCAAAGAAGCTGCCTTCTCTTTATGACAGGTAAAACAAAGAGAGTTGACATCCTTAACCAACTGGGGGACAAAATCCGTGGCATGGGGACTATGGCAGACCAGGCACTTACCCTCTTGTATGGGTTTATGCCGGCAGACCTGTTCAAATCGCCTGGCTACCTGCTCGTGGCAGGAATAGCAAAGGGCGCCATCCTGAGCCACCGCCTTTAGCGGCTCTTTATCTGCGGATGGACGGTGGCAGGAACTACACCTTTTTTCCGCCAGAGGCTTATGTATAGAAGGCCTTAGTAACTTAGGATGGGCTGTGGCATGCGGATTATGGCATCCCGTACAATGCGCCTTTTCCACTGGATAGTTCTGATGCGCTGCCCGGAAAGAGGCGCTCCCTGAGTTATGACAACCGAGGCAAAGCTCTGTCTCTGGTTTTACAAGATGATCGGCCTGGGGTGAGGCATGAGGTCTGTGGCAGGTTAAGCACCCCTTTTCTACCGGGGCATGGACCTTAGCGCCTTTAAATAGTGCCTCCTGGTGGCAATCAAAGCAAAGGCTATTACCCTGTTTTCTCAAGAAGAGTTTATTGTCGCCGGCATGCGGGGCATGGCAGGGTATGCATTTGCCTTCTTTTATCGGGGTATGAACCGCGACTTTTTCATTTATCCCCAGTTTTTCCGCGGCATGGCAGGTATAGCACAACGCGGCACCCGGTTTTTTGAATGTCCTGATGGGTATCTTACCATGGCGATCATGGCATACTTCACAGTCTTTTTTGAGCGCCGGACCATGGACATAAGGTTTTTTGAGATCATCAAATTTCTTGCCATGGCAGTCCAGGCACGCTTTCGGAGCAAAACCTCGCTGAGGTCTGGTCGGACTTTCCGCACAACCTAAAACGATAAGGGCGGCAAATAGTGCAAGGCCTACCACCTTAAAATTAGGATTTCGAATTTTCCACCAAAGGCGGCTCCGCCGCAGACGGACGTGCTTCGAATTTTTCATGCGCTGCACCATATCATCAGCCTTCATTGCTTGTCAAGAGTAGAAGATTTTACAGTAGGCAGGAATCGTTCTGTCAATTCCTGGATAAAGGGATCGTTTATCTTGACTTCAGCATCCTGTCTTAACTCTCTGGCATAATCCGTCCATAAATGCTCATAGTTTTCCTTGATATAATCCTTTTGCACGACATCCTTTATTTGTTCAAAGTCCTCGTAGTCAACATCAGACTTGGCCTCTAACTTTACGATATAATACGCACCGCCTTCTGAAAGCACATCGCTGTTCTCTCCAACCTTCAGGGCGGAAACAGCCTCAGAGAGGAAAGACAATTTATCTTCTGAAATCCAGCCCCTGTCTCCTCCCTTCTGGGCCAGGCTGTCTTCGGACTTATTTTTTGCCAGCCAGGCAAAATCAGCTCCCCCGCGCAGTTGTTCCAGGATGGTCCGGGCCTGCGCCTCATCAGTTACAGTAATCTGTCGTATCCGGTAATGAACCGGCTTAAGATACCTATCACGGTGTTTATCGTAATAATCCTTGAGGAGTTCGTCTGAAACCTTTATCTGTGGGTATATAACCTTCTGGGCAAATAGCTTCTTTAGTAAATATTCTTCATAATACTTAAGCAGACGACCGAAATCTTCGCCTTGTTCGTAATGCCTATTTAAAGCGGCTATATCTACAAGTTTGCGATCAATCCAGTTATCTATGAATTTGCGCTTTAAGGCCAGTGGATCGTCGGTAACCAACTTAGACTCCGGTATATCTTTGAGCTGTTGACAGAATTGGCCAACCGTCAATATTTCTTCTCCAATTTTTACAATAGGCCGTTCATCTTTGGCCCATTTTTCATCTTTTGCTGCGTCAATAGAAAGCGGCAGTTCTGCCACCAAATCTTCGCTTACGCTTATGACTATATCGGCCTGCTTGCGATATCTCTTTAAAACTTCCTGACCCAGCTCCTCTTCTTTCTTCTTACGCAAAGGCTTTTCTACAACCTGCCTTATTTCCTCTAAACTTTTCTCCGGTGCCGGCCTCTTCTCCTCAATTTTTATTATTTGATAACCGGAGGAAGTCTTAATTACAGGTGTTATCTGGCCATCCTTAAGGGAGAAGGCTGCATCTCTAGCTGATTCCGGGAGTTGCCACCGGTGTAAAAAACCACGGTCGCCCCCCTTATCTTTAAACATATCAATAGAATGCTCCCGGGCGAGAGCAGCCATATCAGAACCAGCTTCAATCTGGGCCCGTATATTCCGGGCTTCTTCCTCAGTCCCCACCGTTATTTGACGAATATGTGTCGCCTCCATCTGCTCATTGTAAAATCGCCGCATTTCGTCATCGCTTACCCTGGCCCTGTCCTGAACTTCTTCTTTATAGAGGCGTACCACCGATTCCCTGAGTTTATACTCGTGCAGTTTATTTTGTACCCAGGGATCTTTATCCAGTTCCATACGATAGGCCTCCTGGACAATCAGGCGTTCATCGATCAATTTATTAACATAATCCATCAGGTCGAGATGTTCACCCGGCCGTACGGCCTCAGTGCGATGGGTTATCTTTAATGCCTCTTTTAAATCCCCCTCAGTTACCGGTACGCCATCCACCCAGGCCACGGGTTTTTCCCCTGAGATCATGAACCCGCTACAGGCCGCAAGCAACAAAAGCAACCCGATAATCATACCGTTTCGTAACAATATAAATAGTGACATACCTAACCCCTCAAAGGACTGGCCGAAGCTCAAAGTCCAAAGCAAATTTTATCTAATTTCAATATATGGAAGACGCTGTACTAGCTTTTTGATCACCTTTTCGGCAACCTTATCGGCCGTTCTTATTCGCCCCCAATCCAGGACTAAGATCTCGTCTTCGCCCGTGGCTCCCAGTCGATCTGCCCAGATGATGGTCTTATTCGGAACATATAAAAGACGCAGGCTGATAGCTGTCTCCGGGATAACCTGTCCTTTGGCGCCCAGATCTTCACTATATTTTTCTACTGTTCCGAGCAGGATACCATCGACTTCCAGTTTCTTGCCCAGCGCCTGCAACGTATCATAGTCCAGTTCTCCACGATATGGATAATTCTCTGAGACCAGGGTGTTCCAGACCTTGCCATATTCAACGGTCGCCCAACCCGTTTTTTGCGCTATACCCGAAAGGAATAGATATGTGGCGATAACCCCGGCATCCTTACGCTTGCTCAAGTTTTCAAAGGGCATTACCGCCACCCGGAAATGCCATTTTTCACGTTCCGCCTTATCCGGCGGTACGAACCGCTTGAGAGGAGAAAAAAGTTCGTCAATTACTACAGGGGCAAGTCCGGCCAGTGTCGTAATCTTACCCAGTCCCAGGACCGTTTTAAATTCCTCCCCACTGCGGCCGGCATGCCCGCCCCAGACAATATTTCCATCCGGCACGGATACCAGACGGGTAGAGATGGATAGTAACGGGTCATCAGAGCACGAATTTACATTTCCCAACAGAATATAGGCGGCTCCAAGCCCGCGCTCCATACTATGAATAGTTTTGTCTGAGAAACGCCCGGTACTTCTAATTTCATGCCGCAACAGAAATCTTTCTACTACTTCATCAGGCGCTATTTCAAAACCGGCATCTTTGAACCACTGACGTATATAGGGCATAACCTTTTCCACGGCCTCTTTCTTATCAGAAAGGTTCTCAAAAGGCATCAGCGCTATAGCTTTTCGGGCCAGCGGCAGCCTGGCATCGCTGTCAAATGTTGCCCGTCCGGCACAGGAAGGTAAAAAAATAAGGAGAGTTAAGAGAAAAGACAGTATTTTTAACATAGGGTGAGGTCATGCCATATCTCTCATGGATACAGCGTCCGGATCGCCTTTTTAACTACCTTTTCAGAGGCCTCGCTGATCGTATCTGCACGCGCCCCAAAATGGCGGGTCCCAAAACCCGCCCCACCGGTAGAAACGCTTACTGACCATACAATGGACCCGGAATCGGTCTCCGCCATGACTAATGAGATGGAAATTTCAGGAGCGGCAAAGGATCCACCTTTTGGTTCCTCATACCTTTCGACCGATCCGGTAAGAACGGCCTGTGCATTTAATGCCTTGCCAATTTCTTTGATCTGCTGAGGAGGCAGTGCCGTTACCGATTCCACTTTGGCCGCCTTAAGGGTGGCCGAGAGATCGCCGGCTACGACCACATCCATCAAACCTGAAGCCAGAAGTTCATTAATTACCAGTCTTCTGATCCTCTCAGAGGCGAACTTCTCATTGGTAAGATTATCAAAGGGCAATACGCCCACCCTCTTTATAAAGCTGAAATCAAAGTCCTGGCGTATATAAAAACTCGGCTTAGGCGCACGGGCGCACCCAAAACATATACAGGCCAGCAAAAGACAAATTATAAAGTGATAAGCCCCCCGTCGCTTCATGGTAAAAACAGACTCCTTACTATAACCTTTACCGCGTCCTCGGCTGTCTCGCCCAAGGTAGCCCCTTCCGCCTTGAAATGCCTGCTCCAGAAGCCGGTTCCGCCGGAAGTGTACTGGGTCGAAGCAATAATTGCTCCTGAAGTAGTTTCCACCACAATACAGTGAATAGTTACCTCAGGATAGGATATCGTAACACCCCTCACCACTCCAAAGGCATGGACTGAACCCACCACTACCGCCGGAACCCGTAACCGCTGTCCAATAATCTTTATATTTTCAATATGCAAGGCGCTGATGGAGGTAATCCCGGCGCTCCGTATAGCATTTAATACCTCGCCAGGCTCGATAACATCTACACGCCCCCTGCGCAAAAGTTCTGTAATCATGATATCTTGCACTTTTTTACCTGCATACGGATCGTTGGTCAGATTTTCAAAAGGCATAACTGCCACCTTTGTAATCTGGCGAATATCAACGCCCGAACGCAAATAAGTCTTTCGGCCGGGTGCGCAGGCAGACAAAAATACAAGCGTTAAGCACAGACAACACAACAGAACGACTGCCCAGGTTTGGCTTTTATCAGTTTTACGTATCACTGTCAACAACAATACCCTCCCATATCCGTTCACCGTTATCAGTTCACCGTTGTCCGTAAGAACTCGTAAGAGTTGAGTCTATGCGACCTGTAAAGCGTTTTTTCGGTGAACAGTCGATGGTGATCGTATTTTCCGTTATTCGGCCACCGGTCTCCGTGAAAAACGCGAAAACCGTCTTTTTCGGGAACGGCAAACGGTGAACGGTTACTACCTCCCTTAGAAACGTCCGGTAAACGATAACCCCCAGGTGTGGGTATCTGTTTCAGACGATGCTTTAACACGCCCAACGGAGTAATTAAACTGAAAATCCATATACCTGTTTATCTGCCACCTGCTTTGGAACGTAAGGGTCTGGTTTTTCGTGTCCCCTGAGTCCGTCTCCTGGGCGCTCAGATTAAAATTAAGTACGGGAACCGGGAGCCAATCTATACTGTAATTCTGGCCGAAAGTACGGGCGGTTCCTGTATCAGCGGCCTGAAACGAGGCCATAAAATTTAATAGCGCACTGGGGCGATAAGTCAACACCACAGACTGCTGGTTGGAGGCCGTACCAGGCGAAGGCCAGCTAAAACCATACGTGAAGGTTCCACTCAGCCTGCGTGTCAGTATAGCATTTATATTACCGTTAAGAGAAAGGGTATCGGTAGTGAGATTAGTTTGAAAGGATTCCGAGGTGGTATAATTCAGGTCTGTAACCATATTGACATCATCGTACAATTTAGCCAGTGTGCTGAAGAGGAAAGAGTTGCTTATGGTCTGTTTCTCAGAAAAACTATACTGCTCACTGCGTGTCGCCGAAAACGTGGTGTCCAGCGTATCAAGAAGCGGAGAATTGAGAGAAAAGGCGTACGTATTGGACGCCGAATCGGTTGTACCCTCCGTATCCCACGAATCTTGCCTTTGGAAACGCAAAGAGGTCATAAGCTTTGTATAGGGCTGCCAGTTAATGGAAGGACCCCAGCTCCGCATAGTGGTTCCGCTGGATGCGCCTTCCCCCCCTTTTTGGGTCTTGCTGAAAATGGTTGAAAAAAGATTACTCGCCGCCTCGGGAAGGGATGATGGTTCTTCATCATTGCGCGTCAGGTAAAAACTGAATGAAACCGACAAATCAGGCCTGGCCTTCAAGCTGGTGTTAAAATTCAGGCCCTGATCGAATCGATCGGTAATATCGGTCTTTTCCGTCTCGTCACCATAGGTCTCTATCTCCGTGATATATACGTTAAGAATTGTAGGATCTGTAGCTTCCGTGATATTCACAACTTTAAAGAATCTAGCTGTGGTAGGAGTAAAGGTTACTGTGTAAAAATAAACGTCTTCTGTCACTGACGTGGTCAAAGTGGTGGAAACAGCGCCGGTTACCTGTGTCCAACTGGATGCCGTCGTACCCGAATACACTCGAAACGTCGGTGTGGTGCCAAAAGAACTCGTCTTAGGTATGTTAGTGTAAATGCGGAGTATTTTTACTGACTTTGTGTTTGCCAATTCCAGACCAATATTGTGGTAGCGATTATCGGTAGTGATAGGATTCCCATTCCCAATATCAATAGCTGTTGCCGTGGCTTTGTCCCCATCTATAAGGGC
The DNA here is from genome assembly GCA_030017815.1 of Thermodesulfobacteriota bacterium. Taxonomy (GTDB): domain Bacteria; phylum Desulfobacterota; class QYQD01; order QYQD01; family QYQD01; genus QYQD01. The sequence goes on from JASEGX010000029.1 coordinate 13,651, forward strand.
ATTTTGGGTAGCAAGGGAAAATATATGCGTCAAGGCCGTATAATCTATTGTAGGGGTAGGGGTAGCGTCCTGCGCATGTAGCCCCAGAAACGGCGTCCGTTTTACGGTAACCACCGCTGCTGTGGAAAAAATATCTGTAATATTCCGGTTATAATTGGCCTGGTAACTGGCGTTAACCGGCAGTTTGCCGCCAAAAAATGATTGGCCGTAATCCAGCCGGCCATTATGTGTGTGCGCCTCTCTCTCGGTGCGATAGACAGTGCCTGAGGGGGCATCATCTGTGGTCTGGGTAAGGTAATAATTGTAGTAAAACCTGAAAGGGGCATAATTATAACTTGTATTCAGAAGATAGGTGTCGGTGGTGGTATCGAGGCGCGTGGGCGAAAGATAATCAAAATCCCGTTTATGGCCCCACTGCAAGGCCAGGGTCGGCAAATCACGTGGAGATATATCAAAGCGGGCATAAGTATAATCGCCGGTCTTTCGTATCTCATCAGCCAGAGATGCTCCGCTCCATCTCTCTGTGCGTTGATAGCCGGCGCTCGCATTATAAAAAGGATTATGCAGGCTAAATTCAATCTGTGGCTCAGCGCCCTGGCTGTAAGTTTTTGTGGCTGTGCTGTCCTGGGTAGTGGAAGTTTTATTGTTATTGGCCCGGAAATTGAGCGTATAAGAAAGTACAGGCGTAATTTCATCGGCCAGATTTAAATTATAATTTTGAGAAAAGGTATAACCGTCGCTTACTTTGACGCCATCCTTTTTTTGTTTGGTTGAGTTATAACGAAGATCGGCCGTGCCGCCTATACCTACCGCCCGGGCAGATGAGCCGGGGTAAGTTATAAGCACAGCCAGGGCTATAACTACCCTCCACAATCCCGGCAGGGCAGGCGTCTTGTTCGCCTCGGCGAATCTGCCTGAGGCACGACCGGCCATCACCTTTAAAAGTTTATCCAACCCTTATCCTCAGCCTATTAAAAAGGGACCATCGTAATCTCACAAGGCCTGCTACCCACGGGAATATTCTTGATCAAGCGCCGGGTAGTCTTATCTATAACGTGAACTACGTCTCCCCCGCTATCTACGACATAAAACTTTCTACTTTCAGGGTCCAGGGCCAAGGATCGGGGAGACCCGCTCATATCGATCAGTCCGGTTATGGGTGTCATGATAGACCTCAAGGAAGCAGCTATAGCCTCGACAGGCGTCTCAAGGAAAAGCAATTCCCCGGGCCGGTCCTTTAAGAGATACAGCCTCGTAAAATAGGCATCAACCGCAATGTCCACCCCGCCCGTGCCCACACTGGTTAAGGTAGTTACCGCGTCCGAGGTGGAGCCATCCATGATTCTTAATGCATCGATGACTGAGATCGTATCAGAGGCATTATTAGCTACATAGACCTTACCCCGCTCCACATCTACGTCCAGGGCCATAGGATTCCAGCCCACGGTTAAGGTATGGGTATCTTGTACGGCGAGTGTAGAGGTATTAAAAACGATAACGGATACGGTGTTGGTCTTACTGTTGGCTACATATATATGCAGGTGTTGATCCCGATAATCCCTCCAGCGATTCAACCCACCGGCCGTCAGCCCTTTCATATTATATATGGTGTCCGTGGGGGGATCGGTGATTATGGCTATAGGACCGACTCCTACCCTGACCTGTTCAATCTCTTCGTAATTATCCGTATCTATTATGGAAACATTATTAGAGGCATAATTGGCCACAAACAGACATTCCTTGCCTGAACGGGTCTGCGCTGCGGCAATGGCCCGGGGTTGTTTTCCAAATGATATCGGTATGGTCTGCTCGATCTGATTCAGTGTCGGATCGATGACCGTAATGTTATTCGACCTGGAATTGGCTACATATACCCTTAGCCTGGTCTTTTTTGTACCGGCGGCCAGGCCGCATGGCGCCTTTCCTACCGCTATGGTAGAAACGACCTCGTCCCATTCTCTATTTATAACCGTTACATTGTCTGACCCTTCATTTGTTACATAAGCCAGTTGACTCCTTACCCCGCGAATCTCTGTCTTTAGCGCAAAAGCGGGAATAAACAGATAATTATCCGCTATAGACCCCTCTACATCCCAGTTGATAAAAACTGTGGTATCTTGCCCTTTGACTATCCGGAATTTAAAATCCATCTCCAGGCCTTCAGAAGGGATGGAAAGGTCTGCAGCCTTATTTTCCTTAATGACCTGTGCCCGATCAAAGGTAAAGCGCACCTTTTCATAAGTCCTGGCCACAAGTTTGCTTTCCGCGAGGATGATCTGGCGTCCGATTATACTCCGGGAGTTTATCGGTTGAGGTTTAAGCGGTAACTCTTCCCAACCGCCTTCTTCGCTGAAGACGGCAATGCTGCTGAGGCTAAAGGTGAGGTTCAGGCCGGTCTGCGGCGGGCCATTTAAAAACATAACGAGTCTGCCCTGGGGCCGGCTATCCGCCGGTTCGGCCAGATGTTTGTCCTTTAGCCTAGCGCAGCCCCAGCACAGAGTAATTACGAGAAGGAGAGACAAACAAAGCAAATAATACTTATGAAGGATTCTGTACATGCGTTCTCCTCCCTGAGAGCACAAAGGCCCTTGTATCTATTATTATATCGGCCAGTTTGGTCATTAAGAAAAGGGGAAAATCAAGGAAACTTTTTTTGCTTTATATGAGTTAGATATGATTGTCAAGGACAAAGGCGGAAAGGTCCGAATGGATATAGACATGCTTGCCGGTTAGGTAAGAGAGGGGAGGAATGCAAATGGATTTGTGTGCGTGGGCGGATAATTATGGTAAATCTGTTAGTATCGTTCAAAAGGTGAGGCAAAAAGGTTTTGATTAAAACACGATCTCTTT
>JASEGX010000231.1 GCA_030017815.1 Thermodesulfobacteriota bacterium
GATCAGGGTGAGGGTGTCAATTACTGCCCTGATCCGAAACTTATCAAGCGGCTGAAAATTCTACCTATCCAGAGCATATCGTAATCTCCGCATGAAATCCGATAAGTTTCTGGCCTGGCAAGTGACCTGCTATCCATCCATTTCTCTTCTTACCCCAATTTTTTTTGCAAGATGGGCAATTTCCATGCCCGGAGGTGATATGTGCACGTGGCTTCCGCTTTTCCCCTGGGCCACCACTATTGGGCGGTGCTGGCCTAGGGGGCTTAAGTTATAAATCGATACATAGTCGCCGACGGTCTGATATGTCCCAACTCTCGCTGAAATTTGATTTTTTAAAAATTCTTGTGCTATAGTGCTCCACACGATATGAATTGCCCCTGATGAGAGGATTGTTTGCGGGTTTAAACTCTGGCCAAGAGGTCTCGAGCAGCATCTGGGACGGAAGCAGCTAAGGCTGCCGGAAAATTTCAGGTAAAATATGACCGATCTCTCTGATAATGCCAAAAATGAGTCAGAATCTGTCAAGCAGGCGCTACTTTCACTGGCTATGGAAGGCTGGCGGTTATCCAAAGTCCTCATGCGAGCGATGCAAAGTCTCGATGCAGTGAGCAGAACCGATATTTGAATCAATACCGCTACTTCATTAAGCAACTTGAACACATTTTATCGGGTGAAGGTTGCCGTATAGTCAATTTGGAAGGCCACCCATTCGATCCAGGCATGGCTGCCAAGGCGGTCAATCTCGACGATTTTGCCCCTGAAGACCTCCTGGTGGTCGATCAGATGCTTGAACCTGTAATCATGGGAGACCAGGGCCTGGTGAAGATGGGGACAGTCCTCCTGCGGAAGGTAATTCGATGAAAAATTATGTAGGAATCGACCTGGGCACTACCAATAGTGCGATTTGTTCTTATGACGGTGAAAATCTGAAGCATTACAAGAGTCCTGAACAATACTCCGTCACTCCCTCAGCCATCTATTTCGGCAGGCGAAGCCGGTATTATGGCGTCTGGGCCTACAACATGGCGGCCCGAGAACCTGAAAATACTGCAACCCTGTTCAAGCGATTTATGGGGCAAGCACGCCCATTAAGATACCGGCACTCAATCTGACGCTGACCCCGGAAGAATGTAGTGCGGAAATTCTGAAGGTACTTTTCGGTTACCTGCCCGAAGAGATCAGAAACGACCCCGAAACCGGGACAGTCATAACAGTGCCGGCTGCATTTAATCAGATGCAGCGCGATGCCACCTTAGACGCGGCCAAGATGGCCGACATCGGTAAAGTGGCGCTGATGCAAGAACCTGTCGCCGCCGTGATGAGTGTAATGCGGGCCAGAAAATTCGATGGGACATTTTTAATTTACGACTTGGGCGGCGGCACCTTCGATATTGCTTTGGCTCAGAGCATTGCCGGGCAAGTAAGCTTATTGGATCACGGCGGGATCAATATGTGCGGCGGCCGGGATTTCGACCGCCTGCTCGTTGATAACCTCGTTATCCCCTGGCTGCTGGATCACTTTGATTTGCCTGATAACTTCACCATCGATCCCCAGTTTAAATCTCTCAGGCGTCTGGCGGAATGGGCCAGTGAGAAGGCCAAGATTGAGCTATTCAGCAAAGAGGAGGCAGTAATCACCATAGATGAAGCCGACGTACGCATGAAAGACCGCTCGGATAAAGAGATATACTTAGAAATTCCCCTTGATCGCAAGGCAATGGACAAGCTTATCCAACCTCGAATTGCGGAGACCGTCGAGGCTACCAGAGATGTTCTGGCGAGAACCCAGTTAACCACACATGGCGTAGATCGCATTGTTTTCATCGGGGGCCCGACCCAATACAAGATGCTGCGTGATTACGTTTCGTTCCAACTCGGTCTTCCCGCTGACACCCAAGTAGACCCGATGACGGCAGTTGCCGAGGGCGCTGCACTTTTTGCCGAGTCCATTGATTGGAGTTCTGCCACGCGCCCCCGCAAAAGTACTCGCGGTTCCATTTCGACGGCAGGAAAATTCAATCTTGCCTTCGAATTCATTGCCCGAACCCTTGATAGCAAAGCTCGAATTGTTGCCAAGACCGACGATTCCAAAGTTTCAGGAATGCATTTTCAGGTAGAAAGCCGGGACACGGGTTGGTCATCGGGACGGCTGGAACTGAAGAACGGGACAACCATCGATGTCTTGCTTTCTAAAAACGGGGATAACACTTTCCAGGTCTTTGTATGGAGAATAAGGCTCAAACGGCAGACGCCGGAGTTCATGAGGAATCCCATATTGGTGGTAACAGGGGTTGTTCACTCCCGGTCAGCTGGAAGCGGATAAGGTTCCCTTTACCGCATTGTGGACAGGTGGTGAGGTCCAGACCGGTGAGAGTTTGCATCATTTCCCGCCAGGTTTTGGCCTCTTTCGAGGTATCAAGCTCCTGGCCTTTGGGCTCATCATTGGTTATGGGGGCTTGGAGGCTGATGAGGGAACGGGCTTTCTCCAGTTTGGTTTTGGCATTGCACGGGGCCATGAGGCCAAAGTGTCGGATTTTGACAAACCGGGGCGGGAGAACGTGCCACACAAACCGGCGGATGAACTCCTGGGGGGTGGTCATGGTCACCAGCCTCTTTTGACCGGGTCGGCTATTGTCTCTGGCCCGGAAGATGACCTGTCCCTCCGCCAGACTCACCAACCGATGGTTGGAGATGGCCACCCGGTGGGTGTAGCGGCTGAGGTAATGGTAGGCGTTCTGGGAGCCGCCGAAAGACCCTTTGGCGTAGACGACCCACTTTTTTCGTCTGAGTTTCCTGGTGAAGCGCTGACACTGCACCGGGTCTTCAAGACAGGGAACCTCGCCCTGCAGTCGGCCCTCACGGAAGGCCTTCTCCAGGCCCTCCAGAAACTTGCCTCGGATGATCTTCGAGAGCGCCCGGACCGGGAGCAGGAAGCTGTTGCCGGGCGGGATCCATCTTTCGCCATCCGGACTGAGCCCCCCGCCCGTTACCACCAGGTGCAGGTGGGGATGGAAGTTGAGATCTCATGTAGTGGATGGCGAAGTGGCGCGCACCGCGCAGGTAGGCCTACAGTCCTCATACCAGAATGCCTTGAGAATCAAATCATCTCGCATCTGATCGTGTAGCTTTCCCATAGTTTCCTCCTAATTTGGGTTTCCTGGACCTATGGAGAAAACTACACATAACTATCTGGGGATACGAGAAAAAAGGTGTGAGGCAAATTCGG
>JASEGX010000232.1 GCA_030017815.1 Thermodesulfobacteriota bacterium
CCGCTGGCCATCTTTTCAATCTGACCGGTGATATCTTCTACCAGAGACAACCTTCGGGCCCTGGGATTAACGCGCGGGTCGGATTCATACAGGGCGTCGATATCTGTAAGACAGATTAAAAGGTCTGCCTCTACTAAACTGGTAATCAGGGCAGCCAGCATATCGTTATCGCCAAATTTTATCTCCTCCACAGCCACCGTGTCATTCTCATTTATAATGGGAATTATACCCCAGTTCAGCAAAGTAAATATAGTATTTCCGGCATTCAGGTATCTCCTCCGGTTAGACAGGTCTTCCCGTGTCAACAGGATCTGCGCCACCTTTTCTCCATAGCGGCCAAATGCCTCTTCGTAAGCCAGGATGAGACTACTCTGGCCCACTGCCGCTACGGCCTGCTTCTCAGGTATTGATCTGGGCTGCATGGAAAGGCCGACTTTTTTCAGGCCGGAGGCGATAGCCCCGGAAGAGACCAGGACAATGTCGAATTGTTCCCGTTTAAAGCGGGAAAGTTCGGCGCTCAGATTTTCAATGATTTCCCGGTTCAATCCCTCTTCAGCGGTGAGGACGGCGCTGCCGACCTTAACTACTATGCGCCGGGCCCCCTTTAGGGTAGCAAGCCTGATCTGGCAAATATCCGTATCAGTCTTTTCTTTCATATTCGTCTTGCTGTAGTCTCCCTGCCAGCGCCTCTTTCAATTCTTCCACTCCCTTACCGGTCGCAGCAGAGATAAAATAAATAGTGCATCCCTTACCCAGAAAGGCTGCCTTGACGGCCTCAAGTTTATCATCTTCCATTATAAGGTCAATCTTATTTAGGGTCACCACCTGTGTTTTTTCGGCCAGGGCGGGCTCATACGCGCTTAACTCGGCGTTTATTTTCTGCCAGTTTTTAATGGCCTCCTCCGGGCCAAGAGAGGCGTCGATAAGATGCACCAACAGCCTGGTGCGTTCTATGTGGCGTAAGAAGCGCATACCAAGCCCCAACCCGGCATGGGCCCCCTCGATTAAACCGGGGATGTCGGCGACCACAAACGGATGATAGTCTTCGGGTTCGACCACACCCAGATTGGGTATAAGGGTAGTAAATGGATAATCCGCTATCTTGGGTTTAGCTGAGGTTAGTTTGGATAGAAGGGTGGATTTACCGGCGTTCGGCGCACCAATAAGCCCTACATCGGCCAGGAGCTTGAGGTCGAGGAGAATTTGCTTTTCTTCGCCAGGCCGACCGGGCTGTGCATATCGGGGGGCTTGCCGGGTCGGCGAGGCAAAACGGGCATTTCCTAAACCCCCGATACCGCCACGGGCAACAACAAACCGTTCGCCGTCTGCTGTCAGATCTGCAAGAATCTCTCCCGTTTGCAGTTCTCTGAGGATTGTCCCCACAGGGACATAAGCCAGGCAATCCGCACCGTTTTTCCCGTGCTTATTACTGCCTTTGCCATGTTCCCCTTTTTTTGCCTTGAAATGTTGGTGGAATTTAAAATCGAGCAGGCTGTGCAGCCTGTTTGTGGCTATAAAGATGACGTCGCCGCCCTTGCCGCCGTCACCGCCGTTTGGACCGCCTCTAGGGACATACTTCTCACGCCGAAAACTTACGCAACCGCGGCCTCCATCCCCTGCTTTGATGAAGATTCTAGCCTCATCGACAAATTTCATTTAATGGGTGGTTTCTGGCAATGGATAGACGCTGACCTTTCTTTTAGTCTTGCCCAGCCGTTCAAAGGTCACCAGACCATCGATCAGGGCAAAAAGTGTATAGTCCTTGCCTGTGCCTACATTTTGTCCCGGATGTATCCTGGTGCCCAACTGACGGACAATGATGTTGCCTGCCTTCACGAGCTGGCCGGCAAACCTTTTTACGCCACGCCTCTGTCCGGCGCTATCACGTCCATTCCTGGAGCTTCCCCCTGCCTTTTTATGTGCCATTGTCTCTACTCCTGGTTAAAATTGAATATCTTCGATCTTCAGGGCCGTATAAGGCTGACGATGTCCCTGTTTTTTACTGTAACCCTTGCGGCGCTTCTTCTTAAAAACCATTATCTTGTCGGCCCTGGCCTGATCGACGATCTTACCCGTGACCTGTGCCCCGGCTACGGTTGGCTGTCCGATCTTTATATCACCTTCTTTAGCGACGAGAAGCACGCCCGAAAGGGTCACCGCATCTCCTACATTCCCGGCCAACTTTTCTACACGCACGGTATCACCGGACCTGACTTTGTATTGCTTACCGCCCGTTTTTATTACTGCGTACATTAGCAGACCTCCAGTTACCTCGCAAAAGGTAAAATATGCCTCATACTCATACGAAGAGCGTTGAAATTTAACACGTTTTTATGTTGTGTCAAGAGAAAATCGGTCTGTGCAGCCCTGACGCATGAACCCCCCTCACCCTAACCCTCTCCCACCAAGGGAGAGGGGATTAATTGGTTGATATCATTTATTCGGCCACCGTTGTCCGTGAAAAGCACGAAAACGTCTTTTTCGGTGAACGGTTACTAATTCAGATATAGGTTAAAGGGATAGCATGTGGGATTACTCATAGGGGTTATCAATTTGACATATAGATGATATCTATTAAGGTTGGGGCAAAAAGCCTGTCAGATTTCGGGGGTAATGGCGCCGGGCGCCCCACGGGCTGCAAACCCGTTGGCCTCATCTAAGAAATGAGGGGTGGGTTCGACCCCCACTTACCCCCTCCAAGATAGATAGCTTATTGATAACAGTTTAGGTTTTTGAAACGCTATGGGTCAGGAGATGCGCTGGATTCCCGAATACAGCGTGGTTTCAAATTCGAAATCCGAAGCACGAATCCCGAAACAATATCGAATGATCAAAACGAATTGACCACGCTGCGGTTTTGAACATTGAGACATTAGGAATTTGAATTTGTTTCGAATTTCGATATTCGAATTTCGGATTTGGCTCTGATTCCGAAGCAGTCGGAGCTTTCGAACTTAATGACCGTTTCAAAAAGCTAACGTGATACTCTTATTGTTTTTAGAGCTAGGCCTCGCGCAGGTACTGCGCGGCGGCCTCAGGGGGGACAATATTGATGTAAATACTCGTGCCTATCTCGAACCCCGCCGGGGTAGTGAGCCGCGGCGTTATCTCCAGGTACCAGTGAAAAGTATCCAGTGTGTCTGTATCATTTGGCGAGGTAATAATCATGTAGTTGTAAG
>JASEGX010000030.1:0-6015 GCA_030017815.1 Thermodesulfobacteriota bacterium
TTTGAAATCACATTATATCTCCCATCTTTTTATCAACTAATTTGGAGATGATCCAAATAACAAAACTCAAAGTCCAAATAAAACCCAAAGTTCAAAATGCCAAATTTTACTTAATTGAGTTTTGTTGTTGAGGTTTTGAACTTCCCTTGACATTTGAACTTTAAAATTTGTCATTAAGGTAAAGAGACATATCCGCGCTTTTGAGAAGGATCTCAACTACGGTATCCCCTTAATTTATCGCCATTTTTATTGACTTTTTTGCCTCTATACGTTAAGAAAGCACCATAATCAGTGAGTTAACATAAGTACAGAGCTCAGGAACTTCTATTTTTCACCCCTACCCTGCCCTCCCTCTTTGAGGGGGGAGGATTTGGGAGGGGTGGACTTGTGCGGCAACCTTCGGGGTTGCCATAGTTTTTAGGGGAGAGAAAATTGCCCATACCGGGTATTCGTGGCTTCAAGGATATCTTGCCTGAAGAGGCGAAAAGATGGCAGCATATAGAAAAGGTGGCCAGAGACGTCTTTCGCTGTTTTGGGTTTAAGGAGATCCGAATTCCTATCCTGGAGAAGACAGAGCTTTTTGCACGAAGTATCGGCGAAACTACCGACATTGTGGAAAAGGAGATGTACACCTTTGTTGACCGTAGCGGCGAGAGCCTTACCTTACGGCCGGAGGCTACGGCCTCCATCCTGCGGGCCTTTATTGAGCACGGGTTATATGCCCAGGACAAGATACAAAAACTCTATACTATTGGCCCCATGTTTCGCCACGAAAGACCGCAGAAAGGTCGTTACCGGCAGTTTCATCAGATAAATGCCGAAGCCATCGGCTTAGATAGCCCGACCATTGATGCTGAGTTGATGACTATGGCTATGCATATCTTAAGCGCTCTGGGCATATCCGGCGTGGAATTGCAGATAAATTCCCTGGGGTGCTCTCATTGTCGGCCGCAATTCCGCCAGGATTTACAGTCTTTTCTCGGAACGAGGCAGGCCGGGCTTTGTCCTGATTGTCAGCGGCGCACCGTATCCAATCCACTTCGAGTCTTAGATTGTAAGGTAGAAAGATGCCGGGCGGCGCTTGAGGGCATGCCTTCTTTATCCGAGTATCTTTGTCCGGACTGTAAAACCCATCTCCATGCAGTAGAGAGACAAATCCAGTTATTTGGTGTTCCTTACATAATAAATCCCCTTATGGTGCGTGGTCTTGATTATTACACCCGGACGACGTTTGAGATTACCAGTCTGGCCCTGGGGGCGCAGAGTGCCGTGGCCGCCGGGGGACGCTATGATGGCCTGATTAAAGAATTGGGAGGCCCGGAGCTGTCCGGGATGGGCTTTGCTATAGGTATGGAGAGGTTATCTCTGCTAATAGGTGACTTGCAAAAAATAGAGGAGGAACCTATCTTGTTTGTGGCGGCCATGGGTGAAAAGGCCTGCGTTATTGCCGCCCGGATCGCACACAGATTAAGACTGGCCGGGATACAGGCCGAGATAGATTACGAAGGGCATAGCCTGAAGAGTCAGATGAGACGCGCCGGCAAGATCGGCGCATCTCTGGTTTTAATCGTGGGCGATGATGAACTGGCCAGAAACAGTATTACTATGCGGGATATGAAATCCAGCCGGCAATGGGCGGTTGATTTTAATAATGATATCGAGGCGTTGGTTCTCTGTATAGGTGAGGAAATGGGGAGGTTTGTTTAATGTCCGGCGCGGAGGGTTGGAAGAGGACTCATTACTGTGCGTCACTTGGCATAGCTGAGGTTGGTAAAGAGGTGACGCTCATGGGCTGGGCACATCGCCGGCGTGATCACGGGGGGCTTATTTTTATTGACCTCCGTGATCGCGAGGGAATCACGCAGGTAGTGTTTGACCCAAGCATCAGTCAGGATGCCCATGCCCGGGCCGAGGCGGTGCGCAGTGAGTATGTGCTTGCTGTACAGGGAAAGGTGAGGAGGCGACCGGAGGGCATGGAGAATCCCAACCTGCAGACCGGAGCAATAGAGGTAGCAGTGCATAAAGTCTGTGTACTAAATACCGCCAAGACACCTCCTTTCCCGCTGGAAGAAGAAGTCGATGTCTCGGAGAATCTCAGGCTTCGTTATCGCTACCTTGATCTCCGGCGTCAAAATATGGTCGCCAATTTTCGGCGGCGGCATCAAGCGGCCTCGGTCATAAGAAGGTATCTGGAAGAAAATGGCTTCTGGGAGATAGAGACGCCTTTTCTTACCAAGAGCACCCCGGAAGGGGCGCGGGATTATCTGGTGCCGAGCCGGCTCAATCCCGGCAGATTTTATGCCCTTCCCCAGTCGCCGCAACTATTCAAGCAGCTTTTGATGGTAGCCGGTATGGACCGCTATTATCAGATAGTGCGGTGCTTTCGGGACGAGGATCTGCGGGCCGATCGCCAGCCGGAATTTACCCAAGTGGACATGGAGCTGTCTTTTATCACTGAAGAAAACGTATATGTATTGGTGGAAAAGATGATGTCCAGGCTATTTCAGGAAGTTTTAGGGGTATCTCCGGATATCCCTTTCCCTTGTCTTTCTTATCACGAGGCCCTGGCCCGTTTTGGGACGGACAAGCCGGATATGCGCTTTGGCCTGGAGCTATGCGATGTCTCTTCTCTGGTGGCCGGCAGCCAATGTAAGGTCTTTGCGGATGTAGTAGCCAGAGGTGGCGTGGTAAAGGCCCTTCCGGTTAGAACCGCCTATGATTTCTCACGCAAAGAGTTGGATGACCTTACCCAGTTTGTTGGTCAGTATGGGGCGAAGGGTCTGGCCTGGATAAAGATTAAAACAGAGGGATGGCAATCACCTATTGCCAAGTTTTTCTCTGATGAGGAGAAGAAGGCCATCGGAGAGGCATTGGATCTCCATGCGGGAGATATAGTCTTTTTTGTGGCGGACACTATGGCCACTGCCTGTCAGGCCCTCAGTGAACTCAGATTACATTTAGCCGGGCGACTGAATCTTATCCCGGAGGGTGATTTTAGATTTGTATGGATAAAAGATTTTCCGCTTCTGGAATATGATGCCGAAGAAAAGCGCTACGTGGCCGTACATCACCCCTTTACCGCTCCGGTGACCGGGGATATAGATAAGCTAAAAGCTTCTCCCGGGGAGGTTAGGGCCCGGGCCTACGACCTGGTATTGAATGGGGTAGAGATTGGCGGAGGAAGTATCAGGATACATCAAACCGAGGTACAGCAGAAGGTTTTCGAGGCTTTGGGTATTGGTGAAGAGGCCCAAGATAAATTTGGTTTTCTTCTGGAGGCACTGGAGATGGGCGCTCCGCCTCATGGAGGCATTGCCTTTGGTCTGGACCGGCTTTTGATGCTCATGTGCGGGCGATCGACCATCCGGGATGTCATCGCCTTTCCTAAGACACAGAAGGCCGTTTGCCTGCTTACGGAGGCGCCGTCTTCGGTCAGCATGACCCAGTTGGCCGAGCTATATCTTAAGCCGGACTGGCATTTAGAGTGACGAGTGATGAGTACTGGGTACTGAGTGATGAGTGTGGCTGGATAAGGGTGCAAAAGTACATAACCCATCACCTTAAAGGAGGTGTGAGTAAAAGTGGCTAAATGGAATCGATCCAAGAGGGTGCTCGAGCACGAGCATACCAAGTTTTGGCGTCATGAACTGATGGACGTCTCTGAACCCAACCTCCAGCGCGAAGTCTTTCCTTACGATGAGGTCTGCCGTATAGATTTTGACCACAAGTTGATCGCTATTGATCCGGCGGAAGAGGTATTTATTACCGATACCACTTTTCGTGACGGTCAGCAGGCCAGGCCGCCTTACACTGTAGAACAAATCTGCGACATCTTTGATCTCCTGCACCGTCTGGGTGGACCAAACGGCGTCATACGCCAAAGCGAGTTTTTCCTTTACAGCAACAAAGACAAAGAAGCGGTGCGGCGCTGTCTGGAGAAGGGATACCGTTATCCGGAGATAACCGGCTGGATCAGGGCTAAGGCGGAGGATTTAAAACTAGTCAAAGAGATGGGCCTTAAAGAGACCGGCATCCTGACGTCAGTCTCTGATTACCATATCTTCTTCAAGTTAAAGAAAAAACGTTCTGAGGTCATGAAGGGATATCTGCGCATTGTGCAGGCTGCCATTGACCATGGAATCGTCCCCCGATGCCATTTTGAGGACATAACCAGGGCCGATATCTACGGCTTCTGTGTGCCTTTTGCCATAGAGCTTATGAAACTGAGAGAACAGAGCGGTATCGATGTCAAGATAAGACTTTGTGATACCTTGGGTTACGGCGTAACCTATCCGGGTGCGGCCCTGCCCCGTAGTGTACCCAAGTTGGTGCGGGCCATGATTGATGATGCCGGGGTCCCTGGCCACCTTCTGGAGTGGCATGGCCATAATGACTTCCATAAGGTATTTATCAATGCCACTACCGCCTGGCTTTATGGATGCGCGGGAGCTAATGGGACATTGCTTGGTTTTGGTGAACGGACAGGCAACGCCCCTATCGAGGGATTGATAGTCGAATATATAAGCCTGCTGGGGCGCACCAATGGAGTTGATACTACGGTAATAACCGAGATCGCCGAATATTTTGAAAAGGAACTGGATTATCACATCCCGTCCAATTATCCCTTTATCGGTTCTGATTTCAACGCCACCCGGGCCGGGGTACACGCGGATGGCCTGATCAAAAATGAGGAAATATATAACATATTTAATACGCAGAAGATACTCAGCCGTCCTATAAGCATAATAATCGGCGACAAGTCTGGCGTAGCCGGCATTGCCCATTGGATTAACAACCGGTTAGGTCTTGCCGGTGAGTCTCAGGTGGACAAGCGGCATCCCGGCATTGCGCATATCTATAAATGGGTAATGGAACAGTATGAGGCGGGTCGGGTGACCGCCATATCCAATGAGGAGATGGAGATGCAGGCCAGGAAGCATCTGCCCGAGTTATTCATCTCTGAGTTCGATAAACTGAAGAAAAAGGCCCATGACCTGGCGGCCCATTTAATAGAAGAAATAGTAGAAAGAGAAGAGATAAAGACTATGAAGGCTAAATCTCAGGAACCTGTACTACAGAAGTTTCTGGATGCCAATCCATTTATCCAGTTTATCTATGTCACGAATACCGAGGGCCGCAAGATCACCAAGAATATTACGCACGTTAAGGACCGGGCCAGGTACGAGACCTTTAAACTGGATAGGGACTTTTCCGACCGCCCCTGGTTTATCAATCCCTTAAAGGACGGGAAGGTCCATGTCACAGATTTCTATACCTCTAAGATAACCGGGGCCCTTTGTATCACGGTTTCTGCGCCAATCCGAAATGATAAGGAAGAGATCGTTGGCATCCTGGGCGCTGATATCCGCTTTGAAGACTTGGCCAAGATGGAGAAGAACGGGGATATCTGACAGTAATGACTCAAACAAGATGTAGCACTTTTCTGGCCTCAGCAGTTGGTAATCAGCAGTCAGTCCGCCGGGGTAAGATTCTTTCTAATAGCTGACAAATGATGGCTGATAGCTATACGAAGGTCAATTATGAAATTAGCCGTAAGCGGTAAGGGTGGTGTGGGGAAGACCACGGTTTCGGCGCTCCTGGCCTATCTCTTTGCCCAGAAGGGGATGAATGTGCTGGCCATTGATGCCGATCCCAGCCCACATCTGGCCGATGCCTTGGGATTTCCGGAGGCGGAGAGCATTACGCCCCTGGCTGAGATGAAGGAGCTCCTTATGGAGCGGTCAGGCAGTCAAGGAGGGGCATTCTACAACCTTAATCCCCGCGTGGAAGATCTCCCGGAAAAATTCATGGTAACCAGGGACAACATACGCCTGATGGTGCTGGGTTCTGTACAAAAGGGAGGAAGCGGGTGCGCCTGTCCGGAGAACATGGTCTTGCGGACGCTGGTAAGGAAACTTTTCACCTCAGAGTCCGAGGTTATTATCCTGGACATGGAAGCCGGCGTTGAACACCTGGGCCGGGCGACGGTGCAGGCCGTGGATGCCCTTTTAATAG
>JASEGX010000030.1:6025-15874 GCA_030017815.1 Thermodesulfobacteriota bacterium
ACGACTGAGAAGATTATTCGTCTAGCCAAGGAGATAGGACTCGATCGACTTTTTCTCGTAGGGAATAAAATCAGAAACCAATCAGATAGGGATTACATTACCACCCGTCTAAAAGATTTACCCATGGCCGGATTCCTTCCCCTTGATATGAAAGTTTCGGATGCTGAACGGGAAGGAACGCCTCCCTTTGTGGCCAGTACCGGGTTAAGAGAGGCGGGGGAAAACATTATAAAGCAAGTGATGGGTGATGGGTACAAAGAATAGAAGTCAGAATACAGAATTCAGGAGTCAGAATTATTCTGATTTTTGAATTCAGAAAAATGAGCCGGAGGACAGGCGTCTCGCCTGTCGAGATGAGAGATGATAGATATTCAAAACCAGAGAGATCACCGAAAGATAGACATTGACAAGGTGGGGGTTAAGAACATCCGGTACCCTATCACTGTGCTGGACAAGTCAAACGGTGTCCAGCAGACGGTGGCCAGTGTCAATATGTACGTCAACCTCCCCCATAAGTTCAAGGGGACACACATGAGTCGGTTCGTGGAGATACTCAATGAATTCCGGGGTGAGATAAATATTAAGAAATTTGATAACATCCTTGACGAGATGCGAAAAAGGTTAACGGCAGAGTCTGCTCATCTGGAGATAGAATTCCCTTACTTTATTGAGAAAAAGGCCCCGGTAAGTCGTACTCCCAGTTTGCTGGAATACCGCTGTTGCATCAGCGGATCCAGGCAAAAGAAGAAAAAGAATGAAATCGTCCTGCGTGTGGAAGTACCCATCACCACGGTCTGTCCCTGCTCAAAAGAGATTAGTGAGTTTGGTGCGCATAATCAGAGGGGCGAGGTACGGGTAAGCGTACGTTTTAAAAAATTTGTCTGGATAGAAGATATTATCCGTTTAGTTGAGAATTCTGCCTCGTGTGATGTCTATTCCATTCTAAAGCGCCCGGACGAAAAATTCGTTACCGAGAAGGCTTATCAGAACCCTATGTTTGTGGAGGACGTGGTACGCAGCCTGGCCGAGAAACTCTCCAACAATCCGGAGATAACCTGGTTTGCCGTGGAGGCGGAAAATTTCGAGTCCATCCACAATCACAGCGCCTATGCGTTTATTGAGAGGCGGGTTGGCGCTTAAAAAGCCCAAAGTTCATAGCTCATGGCTGAAGGCAATGACCAGTGTGACTAATGACAACCCTCACAACTTCACCCACCGGCACATCCCCTTCCCTCACTATTCGCGGCGGTGAGAGGGTTACATCAATAATCGTTGAGCCTTTGATCCCTTTAGTTTTGCCGGCATCAAGCATCATATCTACTCCCTCGCCAAGCTGGTCGCAGACATCCTGAGCTGTGATCGGGTTCTTACCACCGGAGAGATTGGCGCTGGTGGCGGTGAGGGGACGGCCAAAGGTCGAAGCGAGAGACCGGGCAACCGGGTGGGAAGATATGCGGATGCCCACCGTATCTGTTCCGCCGGTTAGAAGGGACGGCAGGCCCTTCCTGGCCTTGAATATAATAGTCAGGGGGCCGGGCCAGAAGCTGTCCATGAGCTTTTCCGCTACGGCCGGAATGTCGCTTACCAGGCTATGCAATTGGTCCTTTTCAGCGATGATTACCAGGAGGGGTTTGGCATAATCACGCTGTTTGAGGGCGAAGACCTTTTTAAGGGCCTGTTCATTTAAGGCATCAGCACCTAACCCATAAAAAGTTTCGGTAGGGAAGGCCAGGATTCCACCCTGTTTGAGAACTGCGCAGGCTTTACGTATCGCCTCTTCGCCAGGATTTTGGGCATCCAATTTGATAGTGATGAGTGACGAGTGATGAGCCATGTTATAAGTAATGAGCAATGCGTGATGGGTGATGAGTAAAGACTACCTAAAAATTCATAACTCAGTACCCATCAGTATTTTATACCGGTCCTAGCCGATTGGCCTTTTCCTCCACTTCCTGCGCCATGTTCACCTTATGTTTTCTTAATTCTTCCGCGATGCGGGGATACTTCAAGGATAAGATTTGCGCTGCAAAGATAGCGGCATTCCTGGCCCCGGCCTTGCCAATGGCCATGGTGGCTACCGGTACACCGGGCGGCATCTGGACGGTGGAAAGGAGAGAATCAAGGCCGTTTAGGGCCGAGGAATTTATCGGAACCCCGATAACAGGCAGAGTAGTCTCCGAAGCAATGACTCCGGCCAGGTGGGCGGCCGCGCCGGCCCCGGCGATGATAATTTCCAGGCCGCGCTCCGCAGCTTTTTGTGCATATTCATGTGTTCTCTGCGGCGACCGATGGGCAGAGGCGATGGTAAGCTCATAGGGGATATCCATTTTCTTAAGTACGGAAGTAGTCTCGACCATAATGGGCAGATCTGAGTCGCTACCCATGACGATACCCACTAAAGGGGTATTTTCTTGTTTTTTAAGCGCCTTATGCCCGATGTCTTTCCTGAAGTAGACACCCTCCCACTGAATACGGCCTGTGGCCTCATAGACCCGGTCGATAGCCTCTTTAATATCGGAACCGAGAGCCGTCACGCCTAAGACTCGCCCTCCGCTTGTTGCCAGACGGTTACCTTTACGCACCGTACCGGCATGGAAGACGATAACGTCTTTCATTTTTGAAACGGTAGCGAGACCTTGAATGACTTCACCTTTTTCATAATTCCCCGGGTATCCCTGTGAGGCCATAACCACACAGACCGCCGGCCGGGGATCCCAGTCGATAGAAAGACCGCCGAGTGTACTGTCGATTGCAGCCTGCATGATCTCGACCAGGTCACTTTTCATACGCGCCAGGATGGGCTGGGCCTCCGGGTCGCCAAAGCGACCGTTAAATTCCAGCACCCGGGCCTTTCCTTCCTTGATGATAAGACCAGCGTACAAGACGCCCCGGTAGGGTCTGCCTTCGGCAGCCAGGGCCTTGAAGGTGGGTTGCATAACTTCTTCCATGATCTGTTTATGCAACTGAGGGGTGACCAGTGGCGCCGGAGAATATGCCCCCATACCCCCCGTGTTCGGGCCGCGATCCCCGTCAAAAATGGCCTTATGATCCTGCGAGGTGGCCAGGGGCAGAACGGTCTTGCCGTCTGTGACGGCCATGAAAGAGACCTCTTCGCCCTCCAGGAATTCTTCGATGATTATTTTATTACCGGCCTCACCAAAGGCCTTCTTCTGTATAATGAGGTCAACGGCAGCCGCTCCTTCTTCATAACTTTGGGCGACTATTACGCCCTTGCCGGCCGCAAGACCGTCAGCCTTGATAACCAGGGGGAATTCAGCCTTTTTTAGGTATGCCATGGCCTTATTAGTTGATGTAAATACTTCGTACTTGCCAGTGGGGATGTGGTACTTATCCATAAGCTTTTTGGCAAATACTTTACTGCCTTCAATAGCCGCAGCCTCCTTACCTGGACCAAATATGGATAATTTTTTGGCAGAAAAGAGATCTACAATGCCCAGGGTTAACGGCGTCTCCGGCCCGACCACGGTCAGATCTATCTTTTTGTTCTGGGCAAATGCGCACAGCCCTTTAATGTCTTCAGCGGAGATATTCACGCATTCAGCTAGTGTACTTATACCGGCGTTGCCCGGCGCACAGTAGATTTTTTTTACTAAAGGACTCCGGGCAATCTTCCAGACTAAGGCATGTTCACGGCCACCTGAGCCTACAACAAGGACTTTCATGCTGTGCTCCTTTTATCATAATTTAGCCTTTACTACCTTTACTAACGGATTCTGTCAAGAGAAACAGCGGCTTATTAGTAAGTTAAGAGTTAAATTCTTACTCGGGCGGCAAGGAAATTTTTGCCACAAAGGCACCAAGACATAAAGAGATCAAAAAAGCTATTCACGAATTCCTTCGTGCCTTCGTGGCAAATTTGGTTTCGGCTTGTCCGGGTTAGGGATGGGCAATGAATGATGGGTGATGAGAGGAAAAAAGGGGCAGGAGACAGGCATCTGAAAGCTCAAAGCTGAAGGATTACGAGTTGCGGCTTGAAAAAACCCGAAACTCGTAACCCGGAACTCGCAACCCGGAGGCCGAAAGCTGACAGCTAACAGCTAATCAACCTTGACGATATTTGCAGACAGGAAGATCAGCAGTTCCTTCCGCTCGGTTAGGTCTTTTTCGCCTTTGAAGAGCCAGCCCAGGATCGGAATCTTAGATAATCCAGGAATGCCCATAGTAGAGTCGGTTTTTTTCTCGTATATGATGCCACCGATAACCACCGTTTCTCCGTCGCTTATCAAGAGCTCGGTTTTTGCTTCCTTGGTTTTGAGAGTTGGCACCCCTGTTACTGTGTTAGCGCGTGTAAAATCAGCCTCATCCTTTTTGGCCTCGATGTTCAGGCTAATACGATTGTCCGGAGTTATATGCGGCACCACCTTCAGTTTGAGCGTAGCTTCTACAAACTCCGTAGAAATGCCGTCCTGGGTCTGCTTAAGATAGGGTATCTTCTCACCCTGTTGAATAGATGCTTCCTTATGGTCCAGGGTGGTAATCTTCGGCGAAGAGATTATGTGCGCCTTACCATCGCTCTCCATGGCCAGGAGGCGCACATCCAGATTGACTATGGTGGTCCCCAGACGCCCAAAGGTAAATCCAATGGCGCCCAATGCGTCAGTAGCAGCCGGTATGCCGGGGTTAACCGCAAAATTGGAGCCGAGTCGCCCCTGGGCCCCGACAGTCCACTCCCCTCCGGTCTTTTGAACAATATTTGATGCTGTCCCGCTTCCCCACTGCACCCCCAACTCACGTGAGAAATCGGCCGTGGCCTCCACAATACGCGCCTCGATAAGCACCTGCCGGGTTGGCTCATCCAGGGAGCTTACTATAGCTTTAGCGTCTTCGATTACGGCCGGGGTGTCTTTTATTACGATCTTGTTAGTACGTTCATCGAATGTAACCGAACCCCTTTCGCTTCTGATCTTATCGATCTGATCCTTTAGTTTTTCGGCCTTGCCGTAGTTTACCTGGATATAATCCGTGACCATGGGTTCTGCCTGCTGCAGCTCGATGAGGCGTTTATTCTCTTCCGCTACCCTGGCCAGAGGGGCGATACGAATGACATTGCCGGTTCTTACCATCCCCAGGCCCCTGGCCGCCAGGACCACATCCAGGGCCTGATCCCAGGGGACCCTGTCTAATTTCAGGGTTACCTTGCCGGTTACATCGTCGCCGGCCACAATGTTCAGCTTGCTTACCTCGGCCAGCAGCCTCAGGACGTTATGGATATCGGCATTCTGGAAGTCCAGAGATATCTTTTGGCCGGTATAGACCTTATCCGGCCCAAAAGGCAATTCTACTCTGGGGAGGGCATCGTCTGACGGCGCGGTTGTGTCCCTTGGCAGATCGCTGAATTCCGGAGGCAAGACTGTGTCCTTGTCAGGGGCCGCTTCATCTCTTGCCGGTAGCTTGGCAACCTCTGGCGTAAGCTCCGGCACCATTTGGGCCAACTGGTCGGGTTTCGGAGGAACGGTTGTGGCCGCAAATTCCAGTTGGATAGTATTTTCCTTTTCTACGGTCTGGAAGGGGACCTCGTCCCGCATCTTTATGGTAATGTCCACAGTATGTTTTGCAGATATGGATTGCTGCGGGATTATCCCTTCTACCGCGCCCTTAAAATAACTGGTGTCATAAGGTCTGGCCAATGCCCTGGGCAGCAGGGCCTGACTCAAGCGCAGTAACACAGTAGTCTTATCGACGTTTATTACCTTGTATGGTAATTTTCGGTCAGCCGTCACCGTAAGACAAACCTTACCTTCATCCAGCAACTCGAAATCTATAGCTTCTATAGTCCCGACCGAAGGTAATACCACCGGTTCGGGTTTCCGGCCTTCCTGCCGGAGGCGGGCCGTGGCCTGCTTGCCGATCCACACCGTAATGGTCCCGGCAGTCTGGTCAATAGAATAAGGGAACAACGCCGTCTTTTTAGAATCGAAAACAATACGAACCCCGTTTGCTTTTGTGGCCATACGAATCTTTTTTAAGAGATCATTTTGGACTGAGACTGCGCTCTTCGGATACAGGAGTTTAATTCCAGGGATATCTATAACCAGTCTGGACGGATCGGGCAATGTAAAGGACCTTGACCTGGGCAGTATGCCGTCTGCAGAAATAACTACTTTTACTGTTCCTTTTGCGGGGGCATCTACCGCTACGTCAACTATGCCTCCGGCCGGAGGCATAGCGGCTGAACCGGCAGTGGTCTCGAGCGCTTTGTCCGGTTCCTTTGCCGCCTTAAGTTCCGAATCGGGTTCTGGCGCAGACTCTTCTTTTACGGCAACGACAGGCCCCTTTTGAAAGGCAATTACTATACCCTTATCCATACGGGTAACAGTATAGGGAATATCTTTCTCCAGTGTGATTTCGATACGGGAATAAGCCGGCAGTCTATCGCCTAAAAAGGTGCCTGTTATAGCCTTAATAATTCTGGTGTCAAAATCCGTGGGGAACACCACCTGGCTTACATCTACTGCCGGAATGTCAATAATTATGGCCAGGGGATTGACCTGTTTAAAGGCCGTATATGTTAGCGGATCCTCCCCCTCGATAGTAACCCGAAGTGTGGATTCATACTGGGAGACAGTAACAGACTCAATTTTCTGGATTGACGTTGATTTTGATGCCGCATGAGCTGTGCCAGACGGCAACCAGAGGCCAAGGCCCAGTAATACTATAATGGCCAGAACCTGTATTCTAATCCAGCACATTAATCTTCTCCTTCCCCTGATCCACTTAACTTGAGTATCACGGGTCGTTTTCTTATTTTTCCAGTAAAATCTTTCACGGTTTCCGTGACCACCACGCGGTCTGCCAGGATGCCGGTTACAACGCCTTCCTGTGTCCCCACCCGGCTTCCTGTACGCAAGATGTAACCCCTGCCCGATGCGTCTTCCACCATGGCGTATGGATCCCTGCTATTTGTAATGACTGCGACCAGCGTCAACTGGCCAATATCCAAGCTTTGCAGCGGTAAGGCCACACTACCGGACGATACGGTCTTTGATTTATCCCCTGCCTTGTCTTCTGATATAAAGGGCTTAAACGGATCCGGCTTTCCGGTCGGGTTATAAGAATATTTTTCCGGCATCCCGATTTCCCCGGTCATGTTGGTGGCAGGAGGGGCAGCTTCGGCTTTCTGAGACATTTTATCCGGCACACTTAAGGGGGGTTCCGTTTTCTTGTCCTTGCAGCCGGCAAAGATAAGCATCAGGCACATCAAACTGCACGCCAGCAGCCAGATATCTTTATTGCAACGGCTGCAACTAGTTATTTTTCTGTTTATCTTCACCGGGCTCGCCCTCTACAAATCGGTACGTGGTGGCCAGACAAGAGGTCTTTACCATCATCGTGCCATGTGCCTTTTTGGGATCAGTCATAGAGACATTAGAGATATTAACTATGCGCGGCAACTTACTCACTTTGTCAAAAAATACGGCCACGTTGTGGTATGGGCCCTCAACGATAATCTCTACAGGTATTTCGGCATAAAAATCTTTAGGTACCTCTTCTTTAGGCTTAAAAAGAATAAATTCCAGGCCCGCTTCGTTCCCCAGGCTTGAAATGTTGGTCAGCAGGGAAGGGATCTCTTTCTTATCCGGGAGGAGCAACAGGGCTCGTTGGAATTGGACCTTAGTAACCTCAAGTTCAGCCTTAAATTGTGCCAGGTTAGCTGCTTTATGTTTAACCCTGGATAGGGTGGCCTGTGCGTCTTCAAGCTCCCCGCGCAGCTTCCCGATCTTTCTGAACTGGGGGCCGATCAAAATGACGACAAAAACCGCTACCAGGGCCGCAAGTATGCCGATATAAATCAAAATCTTCTGCTTAAAGGGCAAGCCGGTAACTAGACGTTCTATCCTGGGTGGCAGACTTAAACTCTTCATGCCTTTTTCTCACCCTTCTTTTTTTTGTCGGCAGGCTGCTCCGCTATCGACGGATCTACCGAAATCCCCTTAATCTCGCAAGTAATGCTAAACTGCATCAATTTCACGCCCTTGACCGTCTCCTGGGCCGAATTTATTAAGTCCACATTGGTAAAATAAGGGGAAGCAGCCAGGCTCTTCATGTATAAGGCTATGGTACCGTTATCCATGGCCACTCCTTCCAGGAGGAGCTTATTTTCGTTCTGTTTGATGGCCTTGAGCCATAATCTTTTTTCCGGCAATTTTGTGCTTATTTCATCCAGCATATGTACCGGCCCGGTTTTGTTTCTCTGCAACCGGCCAAGCACATCGAGTTTTTTCTGGATTAAGTCTTTTTGTTTTTTTTGCTCTTCGAGTCCCTGGACCACCTTATTGTACGTACCTATCTCATTTTGGACCTGCCCGATATCATCAGTCAGCGATTTTATCTGATACGAAAAGGAAATGCCCAGATAAGCCATGGCTAAAACGATAAAGAATACGGACAGAAGGCATACCGATAATTGTTTACGGATATTTTCTTTCTTCTTGGCTAATCTGACTGGTAAGAGATTTATTTTAATCATGTCTCTACACTTCTCAGGGCCAGGCCGATAGCTATAGCGGCTTGTGGACCTACCTGGCTTATATACTCCGGATCAAACCGGTCAGGGTCCACATCTATGCGGGCAAAAGGATCAAATATTTCCACCGGTATATCTGTCTCCAGGCGTAAGATATCGCTAAGTCCGGCGATCTTGGCCGATCCGCCGCTCAGTACAATCTTAGCCAGGCTATGGTCCGGATAGTTTGCGTAATAGAAGTCAATGGCCCGCCTTATTTCCATCGTCCAGAGGGAACATGTAGAAGAAAATATCTCCTCAAGGATTGGCCTCTTATCGCCGTTCACATTGCCGCTTATCTTCAAAATTTCCGCTTGATCGTATGGCAGGCCAAACTTAGATCGAATCTGGTCCGTGATCTGATCGCCGCCAAAGGAGGCATCCCGGGTGAAGGTAGAGACGCCGTTGATCAGGATGTTGATATTAATCTTGGAGGCCCCGATATCCACCAGGGCGATGTTCTGATTTTCCGTGTCGTAATTGGCTTCATAGGCATTTTCCAGCGCAAATGGATCGACATCGATAATAGTAGGAACAAGATTGGCATCGCGAATTAACTCAGAGTATTCGTCTATCGTTTCACGTTTTGCAGCTACCAGCATAACGTCCATGCGGTCTTTTTTCTCTACGCTCGCTCCCAGTATCTGGAAATCGATATAGACGTCGTTAATATCAAAAGGAATATACTGTGCGGCCTCAACTGCGATATTATCTTCCAATTCCTTATCACTCATAAGCGGCATGCTTATCTTTTTTATAATAACCGAATAACCAGCGATAGATGCCGCTGTACGCTTACCTGTTGTTTTTAAATTGTTCACCAGTGCGGCTATAATATCAGCCACCTGTGCCCGCTCTTTTACCACTCCTTCGACAATGGCCTGCGCGGGAACGGCCGCTATACCAAAATTTTTCAGTTGTAACCCGTGGGAAGAGTCTGTTATCTCAGCTACCTTTATAGAATGGGAGCCGATATCTAATCCAAGGGCGAATTTTTGTTTTTTAAAAAACATACCTTGTGTTTTTTTCTCCAGAGATCGTTAAAAAATCCACACTATCTTAAAATATTTTTAGGAACTTATAATTTTTTAACATTGCTTCTTATACTTCATAAATATATCCGGCTGTCAAGTTGTCATTTTCAGTTCATCAGTTGTATCGGCAAGTTATAATATATGCTTAAACATTTTGACAGTTTTTTATTTGCAAACCCAAAATCGTGTACTAATCTGCCGGAAACCTTGCTACTGCAATAAATATTCCAGGACATGGAGAAAAAAGCTCAAGGGTCAAAAATAACCACAGAGCCACTGCGTGTAGCCAAT